>NZ_BAAFZH010000100.1:0-234848 GCF_054684315.1 Scytonema sp. NUACC21
TTGTAAATTAAGTTTAACTTTCTCTTCTGGTTTATGGGTATTTTTTGCTTCCACCATTGGTGCAGTGCTATATACATACTCTAGTAACTGATTCAGTTTATCTGAGCCAGCCCACTCTCTCCGAATATTATCCAGCACAAACTTAATACTGAGAGGTATTCCCAAATCATCTGCCTGAGCAGCTTGATTCACAGGTCTAATATATGTTGTATTATACTGAGACTCTTGAATAATCTCTTTCCCATTCATTTGATTTAAAGCAGCATCTATACCCTCATTCCAAGGACCAAATTGATAATAACACCAATCCAGGTTCGTCAGTTGGTTTCCCGTCCATTTAACAGAGTAAAGATCGGCTAAATACAAAAATTTGATTAACTGTGTTTTTGTAATATACCCTTTTGTCGCGTAGACAAAATATTTTATGAGTTTATCCAACATAATCCTTCTCTTTGCTAGTAGTAAAATAGTCCAAGTTAATCAACATAGATATGTATAAGTATTCATAATCATTTTTCTTTAAAAATTTCTAGAGAGGTTTCTTAAGTTTACATCGCTTAATTATAGTTTTTTGTCGAATCCTTGACCACTTGTTAGCTCAGATCTTGCACCATCAGCTTATTGAGAAAAATAGAGCCTAAAAAGCCGATCTCGAGCGTAGGTAAGGCTATGCTGCACTTCGCCTTATTGAGAAGGGGCAAGATGTCAGTTAGCTTACTTGCTCACAGTTGATAGTACTATTATACTATAACATGGGATTGATGTGACCCATATTAATGTTTGATAAAAATCTCATATGTTGTTTGCATCTGATGGACTTGTTGCATTTGGCTGAATAACCTTTTGCCACTTTACCATTTCAGCGAATTTCACAAAGCATCTTTCAAACCAACCATCTACCCATAAAGCCGGAATCTTCCTTGCTCCAGAGTTAGGACATTCCGACAACACACTTAATTTGTGCCTCGCGCACCCTCGCGTTACCTTAAACTGCCATTCAATGTTGTGATATGAAGATTGGGCATAACAAGCAGCACATAACCGAATCGGCTCAATTTTCATTCCCACCCCAGCAGGCGGTAGCCTATCGGCATCAACTGACAAGCCTGAAAACGGTTGTAAACTTGTTCGTACCGCTTAATTACTGCATCTAGGCGATCGCGTAAATGACAAACAAAGCCCAACTGCACACCCAGCCAATTCTTTTGTTAAATAGTGCGGCAATGTCATTTTCCCAACCATCTCTTAGCAAGGGGACTAACAAACGGATTCTCACTCCACATTTAATTGAACTAGGCAGAAGACAATTAAGATAAGAATGAGTGACCCCACCTAATTGTCCTCTGCCTTCTTCAACTATTTCCACTTGGTAGCGATGGGCTTTGAAGGATTGGCTTTGACCAAACCTTTTTGTAATCTTCAATTGCGCCGCTGTAATCTTTAAGCTTAGAGCGAGCATTGCCTCGGCTGATGTAAGCTTTGGCATCATCAGGTTTTAGCTGTAGAAACTGGGTGTAATCTTCAATTGCATTGCTGTAATCTTTAATCTTAGAACGAGCGTTAGCGCGGTTGATATAGACGTCAGGCTCATTAGGATTGAGTTCTACAGAGCGGTTGTAATCTTCGATCGCACTATCGTAATCTTCCAGCTCATACCGACAGTTTCCCCGATTAAGGTATGCTTTGCTATCGTTGGGTTTACGTCTTATAAACTGTGTATAATCCTCAAGGGCACCGTTGTAATCTTTGAGCTTAAAAAGAGCATCTGCCCGTTTGAGATAAACATCGGTATCATCAGGGTTTAGCGCCAAATGTTTTGTGTAAGAATCAATTGAACTGCTGGAATCTTCAAGCTCAAAGGAGCCATTACCGCGACTCATATGTGTTTGACTAAGAGCGGAATTTAAACCAAAAGGTTTAGTACTTTCTTCTATTTCATATTGAGAATAACTAGGGCTAATATAAACTTCTGATTGGTGATAATTAAGCAACAAAGGATGAGGATAATCTGTATCAACTAAGTTGTTGCGATCGCTGAGTTGAGGGAGATTATTATCTGGGAGGATATTAATATCTGTTTCAACATTATTATGGGGATAAATTTCTGAAGATCGATCGTATTTAAAAAGAGCTTGTTGGTTAGGTTCAAATTCAGAGTTAAGATGAAGATTCCCAACAGTCATATTGTCAGGATCGTGCATGATATGGCTGTAATCAGCAATAGCTCCTTGGTAGTCTCCTAGTTCTAAGCGAAGAAGCCCTCGATAGTAGCGGGCTTCGCTATTGTTAGGATAAAACTGCAAGTACAAATCCAAGTCTGCCACTGCTCCTTTACAGTCTCCCAATTTGTGGCGGGCAATCCCCCGACTGTAGTATGCTTTAAAACCTCTAGGATTAAGTCGCAGAAACTGATTAAATTCTGCGATCGCTCCTTCATAATCTCCCTTGTTTGCTTTCTCTTCTCCTCGGGTGTAAAATATTTCAATAAACTCCTGCTGGCGGCGAAGCTGTGCTGCTGCTTGTTGTCGCTGAATGACGCTACGTGATAGAGCCATTGCATTGCGTCGCAATTCCAATTGTGCTACGACTTGATTGCTGAGCAACCGCAATGATTCTACTTGTTCGGGAGTTAAATCTCGCGGCACCGAATCTATAACACAGAGTGTGCCAATACCAAATCCTTCTGATGTAATTAGGGGTGCGCCAGCATAGAATCGAATATGGGGATCGGAAGTCACTAGAGGATTTCTGGCAAATCTAGAGTCTAACAATGCATTTCTAACAACCAATGGTTTTTGTTGCAAAATTGAGTAAGCGCAAAAGGCAAGATCTCGGTTAGTTTCACTGACTGTTACACCTATTTTGGATTTAAACCACTGCCGATTTCCATCCACTAAGCTGATGAGGGCTACCGGGGTGCGACAAACTTGTGCAGCTAAAAAGGTGAAATCATCAAATACTTTCTCAGGCGGAGTATCGAGAATTTCATACTGCCGAAGTGCGTGCAGTCTGGCAATTTCATTGCTGGGTAGAGGCGGTTTTGGATTCATCTTTGGTAAATCTCTAGTATCGTGGTTTGATGAATTACATAGTTATCAGTTACATCAGGTCTTCTGGAATCTCTGTGTTCTCTGGGGTTCTTATAAACAGCTATAGAGGCGCACCAGAGTACAGAGAAGAATGGGTACCTAACCGAACTTATACAAGCGGTCAATTTCCAAAAGTAAACTCAGCAACCTCTGTGTTGGAGGGATTTCCCCCAAATCCCGCAAGTAACGTAGGTTGGTATCTGTTTTTCTGACTGTTAACTGTTCACTGCTCACTGATATCAGTACGATCAATATAAATATTCACGACTTTGTACATCTTGTCCGGGCAATTCTACGGTAGGGATAGTAGAATTATTTGTACACTCCACATAAAATTATGGCTTCTAAGTGTCTAACAAGTTTTGACACTTATATTGTACCGTATCAGATTTTGCACTCCCGGTGACTGTAATTGATTCTCGAACTGGGGGTTTGAAACGGTTTTTGTGTTTTGCCACTAGTGAACTGACTTTTCCACATCCCGCGAACAGTCAGAAAAGCTATCTTCTATTGAAAACTGATTTTCCAACAATCCTGTTGCTGTCTTGTTGTCCACAGGTTTGGAAAAGAAATAACCTTGTCCGTATTCACAATTCAGGGCTTGCAATTTTGCTTTTTGTTCGGCTGTTTCCACGCCCTCAGCAATCACATCCATCCCTAATGAATGACCCAGCAAGATTACAGTCTGAACAATTGCGGCGTCTTCGTCGGTATCTTCCATACGACTGACAAAAGAGCGGTCTATCTTTAAGGTGTTGACAGGAAAGCGGTGCAGATAACTTAAAGACGAATAACCCGTGCCAAAGTCATCAATACTGAGTCTTAAATTTAAACTCCTTAATCGCAGCATGATAGAGATTGCTGCTTCCACATCTTTCATTGCTACACTTTCAGTGATTTCCAATTTGATACTTCGCCCATCTAACCCCGTTTGTTTTAAAACTTGCTCAATGTATTCCACAAGACCCGGTTGAGTTAATTGTTGCCCGGAAAGGTTAATACTCATCATTAGGGGTGGGCTACCAGGAAACTGGGTTTGCCACACGGACAATTGACGACAAGCTTCTTGAAAAATCCATTTTCCTAAAGGAATAATGAGCCCTGTTTCTTCTGCAACTGAAATAAATTCCACAGGAGAGACAAAACCATGCTGGGGATGATTCCACCTGACCAATGCTTCAAATCCAACAATTGTTTCGGTAATGAGGGATACTATTGGCTGATAAACAAGATACAATTCCTCCAATTCTATGGCTCTGCGGAGGTCTGTCTCTAACTGAAAGCGCTTGATGACTTGGGTATGCATACCTGTGGCAAAAACTTGATGGCGAGCCTTTCCCAAGTCTTTGGCTCGATACATAGCTATGTGTGCATCTCTCAATAACTCTACTGGATGGTATTCCAGGTCGTTTTGATTAAAAGCTATACCAGTGCTGATACTTGTGAAGATTTCTTGCCCATCTTTCTTAAAGGGCTGAAGCATTTGCTGTTGTAATTCGTCGGCTAGGTGCGTTGCTTCACTGGTATGGTTGATATTTTCCAGCAGGATGGCAAACTCATCTCCTCCTACCCTTGCGACTGTTCCCCTACGTCCTACACCAGCTTTTAATCTTTGAGACACGTTGATGAGTATTTGGTCGCCAACTTCATACCCAAGACTTTCATTGATAATTTTGAAGCGATCTAAATTTAAAAACAATACGGCAAATCGCACGTTTTGGCGAAGCTTTGCGAAGGCGATCGCTGCTTCCAAACGTTTGAGAAAAAAGTCCCGATTGGGCAGTTTGGTGAGAGGGTCGTGAAGCGCATTCTGTAGCAATACGTAGCATAAAACGCTACTTCCTGTAGCAATTAATGCTATAATAGAGGGTATAAAAGGTAGCCAACCACCTAAAGTAAATATAGCGAAGCAAATACCAAATAAACCCCCCAAAACAACAACTCCAACCACCCCTAGATATAGAGGATGTCGCAGCCGCCATGCCAGCACCCCCCCTACCAATGCCCAACCACATACCCATAAACTTTCTGCCCATTCCGACCAAACCCAGATGAGTGGTTGTTTGTCTAGTGTCGTACTCAGGAGTTGACTCACCAGTTGAGCGTGGAGTAATACTCCTGGCATTCTTGGATTGGCTGACTGACCAGCAGTGTAGGGAGTGAAAAACAAGTCCTTCAAACTGGGTGCAGTCGTACCAATAAGGACGATTTTGTTCTTCACCCAGTTGGGGTTGATTTGCCCGTTAAGTACTTGGCTTAAAGAGACTTGTCGCGCTATATTCGGCGAACGATAGGAAATTAAGACCTGATAGCCCGCGCTGTCAAGATTTTGGTAACCTCCTGTCTTGCTACGTAACGCAGGTAATATGGTATTTCCTAACTTCAGTGCATCTGATGTCACTTGAAGTGAAATATTTTGGTCTGCTAGATATTTAAGACTCAATCTTAGGGAGAAGGAGTAGTACTTTTTCTCACCTTGGTAAGCATAAATCAAATTACGACGGATAACACCATCGGGGTCGAGTAATAAGTCGTTGAAACCAATTTGTTCTGGGGATACACCAGGGACAGAAGGCACTCCTTCGGTACTTGTATCTCCAAGATTATAAATGGTCACGACATTGGGGGCACGAAGTTCCTTGAGGAGGGCATTATGACCGGGCGGTTCTGGAATATTGCGGTATAGGTCTAAGCCAATGACCTTGGGTTTGTGCTGTTGCAGTTTCTGGAAGACTTGTGCAAGGGTCTGGTCAGAGATAGGCCAATTTTTGAGTTGCTGAAGATCGGCTTCTGTAATTGCCACTATCAAAAGCCGTTGGTCGGAACCAGCATCGGTTTCAAGACGTACCATCTGGTCGAAGCAAAGTAATTCTAAAAACTGCAACGCCCCGATATGTCTGGTACCTAGCACTAACCCCGTTATGAGAATACTGGCAGCGAAAACCGACTGTTTGACACTTAATGTTGCAATAGTTTTATGCTGACAGTAATTATTAACAACTGATAATAATGAAATAATTTTTTTGCTAAATTGAGCAATCACAGAAATATTAGTTATTGGTTATTGGTTAGTAGTTATTGGGTAGTGGGAAACAACTAACAACTATCAACTAACTAAATAAGTCGGCGTGAATAAACAGACAGGAGTTACAAAATGTAAATGCATCTGAAACCCTTACTAATGAACGCCACTTGCTACAACTCTGGAAACCAGAGCAACGCAGTGGTTCCCAAGGACAAATGACACAGGACGACCCTTACCGACCTACTTATTAACATTAACGGTTAGTTGAAGGTTCGATATTTAAAAGGGGTTCTTGTGCGATCGCTTCTAGTTTTTCAGATTGCAAAAGCTGTGTCCAGCTAGCAATCAGCTTAGAATCATTAGGTTTGCTGTAACGAAGTTGCGCTAATGTAACTAGAGCATCAGACCAAAGACCGGCATCCGCATATAAAGCAGCACGGTCTGCTGCTGGTACTTGCTCTAATTTCTTGCTTAAGGTGGGGTTAGATTGTACTCGTCTAATCCAACCAGAGACCACAATATCTTTAGCTCTATTTTTTGGTTCGCAAATCATTGACAAATACCAACGGTAGTTTTTATCAATTGTAAGTGGAGGTAAAGATGTAGATTGAGGTAAGGTGATATTAATAATTCCAGATGAAGCAGTTTTTGTAAAAGTTTTTTCGTAGACTAGATGATTTTTATCATCACGAAGAACAAACTCCACCATTTTAGGAGTAGAGGTTTGAGGTAAAAAGAAAAAGAGCGTTGGATATGGTGCTTTTGTCAATCCCAAATTGTTTTTGGGAGATAATGCAGTCAATTGCTTGATACTAGCATCGCAATTACTGCGTGTTCCACCTCCCACCCTTCGTCCTGGCAAACCTTCTCTGGACTCTGCCATGATTGGTTTTGGCAATGCAAATGAAAAGGTAAGTAGAGAAGTCCAAAAGACGATTGTCAACACTCCGATCCGGAGATGTTGTTTGGATATATTGTTGTAGCTCTTCATAGTTGCCTCCCAAAAAATTCCCCCAATAATAGGGATATCTCATCTACTTTAATAACGGGTATATAAAATGACTAATATTTATGAAATTCTCACAAAAAGAATCGTTGATTGAAGAATGATTCAAAAGTTCCGTAGAATCAAGTATATGAGGTTTTTAGTTTTGTAATTACCTTAGTTATCTACTTACGTAAGTTTAATAAATGAATATAATTTATACATTTATCTTTCTTGTATCTCTAATAAGGCTTAACTGGGTTACACATGGTAAGGGACTTCCAAATAAAAAAATACTCAAAAATTTCTTGTGGTATGTCTGTCTCAGACGTCGCAGGTGGCGGGCGAGGACGCTCCGCAGTCGCCTCAACGCTTGGAACCCCCGCACGGCGCTGCTCTCCACCCCACAATATTGGTTAACTGACATCTTGCACCTTCTTTGTGGGAGGAGGTGTGCGGCATAGCCCTACCTACGATCGGGATTAGCTTTTTGGGCTTTGATTTTTGCAATAAGGTGATGGTGCAAGATATGAGTTAATTTATTTCTTGGCAATCCCGACTGTTCACAAAAGTCAGATATTTTACAACCGCTCATTCAGAGCTTCATTCTACTACGTTTTTTCAATAGTGAGATAAAAGCAAGTATTCCCATAGCCCCGAACCCCACTATTGTATTGGACTCTGGGACAGCAACCTGAGAATATTCTTCTTCCTGGTTTGGATCGAAGAGTTGATTTAAGAGTTTAATATTTTGTTCCGGACCATATTTTATTTCGCTGTATTGCTCCGGATTAATATACTTTGGTTCCATCGTCTGCCAGTAACGAGTCCCACCTGCGGAAGAACCTCCTTTATTGCGGGTTATAAAAATCTCAAAATTACTGTTCTTTAAAGCATTGGTTAGTTCTTTTGTAGCAGCGTTCAGCATTTGCTTTGCTGTTGTCTCATCAACATTTTTCAGCAGCATCATCGCCTGTCTTAATTTAGTTTGCCACGTCTCTTTTTGTGAATCACTTGCCTTGTCTATAAGATTCAGCAAAATTGCAGTTTGACGTAGAGTTGCGTTGGCGATATGATTTTTAAGCTCTTCTGGGCTGAGTTCTAACCACTGTCGAATTTGCTCTTCTTGCCCTTGAAACAAAGCATATTCATGAGATAAAATAACATGATTCCAAGCTTGCTCCTGTTTCTGAGCTAAGTTGGCTATTTGCTCTAAAGTCTTTTTTTCTTCCTCAATTCTTCTTGGACCATCCCCGATTTTTTGGAGTTCACTGAGTTGACTTTCTAGTACTGCTCTGAGTTGATTCAGTTCAGCTTTCACAATTTCTGGATCTGCTTGTTGTGCTAACTCCCCTGCTATATTTTCTAGTGAATCCAGAGTTTTTAATTGTTGTTGTAAATTAGTAATCTTTGCTTTTAATGCTTCAATCTTTGATACGTCATTTGTTGGTTTGTCTAACTCTGCTTGCAGTTGTGTTTGTTGTTCTTGTAATTCTGCTTCTAGGCGAGATTTTTGACTGAGTGCGATCGCATTTCTCTCTTGTGCTAATTCGCTCAAATAGCTGGCTGCAGCTTTTGTCAGTAAATTCTCCAACCCTAACCAATCTAATCCTAATGCTTTTACTTTTGAGGTCAAAACACCATCTGCTGTTGTCATGCTGAGATTCACACCACTCATGTCACTCGATTGGGGTTTGAGGTCCCAGCCCATGACATCTAGCAAGGTAAGATCTAGTTCTGATATTTCCAGTGTCTGACCTCTTTTTAAAACAGGATGCATGATGTCCAAAGAAGATCCCGCAGCACTCCAATGGCTTCCTCTATAATCGCCACCATCAAACTCAGCTAACTTAGTAACGCCACCATCGATAGAGAAATATTTTCCCCCACCTCTAGACCAATCGAAGATTCCTTGATTTTTGCTGTTATCAGAATAGCGAAACAAGTCCATTGGCGTAACGTAGGTCAAGTCCTTATCCTGTATGGGTGTGCTATTTTCCTGCATTGTTGTATCCATTAAGATACTCGCTGCATCAGTTCCGCTTAACACACCCAACACATGAGCAATTTCATGTTGGGCTACAGTTAGGAAGTCGAACTTGTCAGCAGCAACAGTAGCGTTATCTGAATAGACTCTTGAAAAATCCCAAATAGAGTTTTTCGTGAAATTACTATCATCAAACTGTTGTGTCCAACTTGAATAGCTAATGATTGTCCCATTTGCATCTAGCATTGAATTACTTAACTGGATTTGACCGTCAAATCCGCTCTCAGGATCGTCGTTAATGAGATTCAATGCCTTGGCGTTTGCACTGCTCAGCCAAATTGTCTTGTTATTATCATTTCCATTGCGATCGATAAAGGTATTGCTATCTATCTCCTGCAAAACTTGAGGATTTTCATAGCTAATAGCACTCGTCTTATTGACAACCATTGCAAATTCTGAACTACCAAACTCAACAGAATTCCTGTTCAAGCTTTGAACGTGGTGGAGTTCTAGTTGATTGAAAATCTCTTGATATTGTTCAACAATTGCTTTGTTTGGGTCTATAGCAAAACTCGCTTGTGCCAGAATCGCTCTATTCTGAGCATCCGTATTGTATGTGTTGACTCCCAAACCTTGCAGAATGTTTTGGGTAATACTACTAGAAGATTGTAAGTTCTTAAACGCCAGCAAATCATTGGCTGAGTTAATATTGCGAAAAGATTTTGTTAGAAAATCCTGGTAATTAACCTGCACCATTGAGGGACGCGCCCCACCAAGGGCGTAGGGATTGGATAGCTCACCAAAATTAATATAGATATTAATATTAGTCTGGCGATTGCAGTAGCATTCTGGATCGAGATATTTGTCTTGAAGCTTTGATGACCAAATACTTCCAGCTTTCTCAAAACCATCAATAACAGCTTGTGGTGTATCTGACGCAAACTGGAAGCTTAATTTTGCTGCTTGAACTTGAAGGTTACTACTTAAAACACCTGTAAAACTCAAAGTAATTACTGAAACAAGTTTTAGACAAGTTGATGTAGAAAATTTCATTTTACTTTTGATAGGAAACACAAAATTCTGCTTTTGAAAACGTCTGTTTTAAAGCAGTTTTTAGTAGGAATATCTCTAGCTGTATTAATTCTTTAAATATTGCTTATTTATTTTAATATTTTAAGAATTAATAACTTTTATATTCATGTGTTACATTAACAAAAAACAAGCGTATTTTCACGTAATTAATATTTTGCTTTTTTGTAGAAATCTTTATGGAAATTATAATCTTCGTGATTGAGATTTTATTAAGATAATAGGGGTTATTTAACTTAAATATGGCGATAAAGGTAAGGAGCGGGAGTTATAGACTTCTATCATAAATGAAATCTTCAATCTTTTGACATTATACTTTCTTAATAAAAGAAAGAGATTGTACGTAAAAATAGTAATAATTACCAGATAACAATAGGCTGAAATAACTAAATGGTACTGATGCTTGAGGTTGCAGGAATTTTGGTAAAATTCGGATAACTGCAATCGCAAAGTGTGGCGATCGAATCTTCCAATCAAGTGGGGTTTTGAGTACTTTCACTTTAATTGGACAAGAGATACAACGTCCCACAAAACTATTGCCCACCATGCACTAGAAAATTTTGAAAGCTACTCAATGATAACTTTACAGTTGACACAATTGTGAATTACAACAGAACAGTCATTCCAGCAAACTCAAATCTTTTTTGACAAAGAAGGATTGGGCAACTGACATCTTGCACGTTCTTTGTGGGAGGAGGTGGTGGGCAGTGCCCATCCTACGATCGGGATCGGCTTTTTGGGCTTTGATTTTTGCAATAAGGTGATGGTGCAAGATATGAGGCAAGGTACTTTTCCCGGAAGAACATTTATGGATTCGTGGCGTTTAGTAATCCTGCTCTTAAAACTCATGCAAGATATGAATACAGGAAAGTTCGGTTATGAATGGTAAGCCAGGAGTCATCAAAGTCTTGAGACAAGTTCCATATAGCGATCGCATCCTTCGTATATCTAAGCTTACTATTTTCTTTCTAACATTATCCAGCCCAGCAATAGCACAAATTTCTCCAGACAGTACGCTGCCCAATCCAACGGTAGTTACAGACGGTGCAACACCCGGTCTTGATTTTGTGATTACAGGGGGAACACAAGTAGGTAGTAACCTGTTTCACAGCTTTACAAGCTTTTCCGTGCCTACAGGAGGTTCTGCCGTGTTCAACAATGAAGAAAGCTTGCAAAACATTATAAGTCGTGTCACTGGGGGAGCGATATCTAATATCAACGGTTTAATTCACACCAATGGCAAAGCTAACCTGTTTCTGATTAATCCGAATGGTATTATCTTTGGTTCAAACGCTTCACTGAATATTAATGGCTCCTTTATTGCCAGTACTGCCACCCAGTTAAAACTTTCTAATGGAGACGAGTTTAGCGCTACAAATCCTACTCCCCCGTTATTGACCATTAGTGTTCCCATCGGCTTACAATTTGGCAAAAATCCAGGTTCTATTATTAACCAATCCCAATTTAATGGGGATGGAACAGCCACAAACTTTTTTGGCTCACCCTCTGGGCTTCAAGGACAATCGAATACAACCCTGGCACTTGTTGGTGGTGAAGTTATCGGGGCAAATGGAAATATAACCGTTCCCGACGGTCAAATTGAGTTAGGCAGTGTGGGCGATGACAGCTTTGTGAGCTTGAATCCGACATCTCAAGGATTCGCCCTGGGGTATGCAGGTGTTGCAAATTTTCAAAATATTCAACTTCAAGAGTCTTTGCTTGATGTCACCGGTCTTGGCGGTGGCAATATTCACCTGACGGGGCAAGCAGTTACTTTAAACCAATCGGGTATTTTAGCCATAACCGATATCACAGGTATCCAAAGTGGGGGTGGAATTACTATCCGAGCCCGTGAATTATTTGTCAGTGATTCTAAAATTCAGACCATGACATCTAGTTCAGCTTCAGGAGGAAATCTAACTTTTGAAGCTCAGAAAATATCCTTCAGTGGATTTGACACAATTGTTTCTGCGGAAACAGAGGGTGAAGGTGATGGAGGGAATATGACCATTCGGTCAGCCGATCTAGAATTAACCAACCTTAGTATCTTGGGAACTGAAACCAGAGGGAGCGGAGCAGGTGGAAATGTCACGATTGAAACGGAGAACTTAACTGTTCGGGATGGAGCACAGATAGGAGCCAATACGAGCGATCGGGGATTGGGTGGTAAGCTAATAATAAAAGCCTCAAACTCCATTGAATTAGTAGGAGAGGCAGAGCTATTTGATGAATTGTTTAGCAGCCGTTTGTCTGTTGAAACAAGCAGCTCCGGACAAGGTGGAGACATCATCCTTGAAACTGGAAAGTTAAGTATCAAAGATGGAGCCAGAGTATCTGCTTCTACATATGGTGATGGATCTGCGGGTAGTGTAGTTATTCGTACTCGACAAGCAGAACTCATAGGTAGCCCAACAGCTGCTCAAGCTAGTGGTGTGTTTAGCCAAGTTGAGCCAGGAGCAAGCGGTCAGGGAGGCAGCATTAAAATTGAAACTGGAACATTACGCATTAAAGATAGTTCCCAAGTATCAGCTGGTACCTTTGGAACTGGTAATGCAGGAAGTATTTCGGTCATTGCTCCTACGGTGGAAGTCTGGGGTGAAGCGACAGATTCAAAATTCAGCGGTTTGTTTGTTCAGGTAGAGGCTGGAGCTACAGGTCAGGGAGGTAATATAGCTATAGAAGCTGACCAACTTACTCTCCAAGGAGGGCACGCCATTATCTCAGCCTCTACAAAGGACAAAGGTTTGGGAGGAAACGTTAGTGTCAACACCCAGCAATTATTAGTTCGGGATGGTGCCCAAATTCAAGCAGCAACCAATGGTCTAGCACCCGGTGGAACAGTAAAAGTCATAGGTGCAGATACAGTTCAACTTATCGGAACGTCTGCTGTCGATCGCTCTCCTGGTGGTTTGTTTACCTCAACATTAGGTGAAGCACCTGCTGGTAACTTAACTATTAGTACCCGCAATCTTTTTGTAAGCGATGGATCGCGTATTTCTGCTTCTACCTTTGGTGGGGGTGACGGAGGAAATATAACCATTAATGCATCTGATGCTGTCAATCTGATTGGAACCTCAGTAAATGGTGAAGCAAGTAGTGGATTATTTGTACAAGCAACCGGAACTGGAAAAGCAGGCAATATTAACCTCAGTGCTGGTTCTCTTGTGCTTGATGGGGGAGGCAAAATTCTGGCTGAGACTGCTTCCGATGATGGGGGCGAAATTTCATTGCAAGTGAGAAATATGATACAAATGCGTCGCGGCAGCTTGATTTCTGCAACTGCAGGGACTGTTAGCGGACAGGGAAATGGTGGCAATATTGATATCAATACAACTTTTTTAGTTGCAGTCTCTTCAGAAAATAGCGATATCAAAGCCGATGCATTTCGAGGACGGGGAGGCAATATTAAAATCTTAGCTCAGAGTGTTTTTGGCACTGAGTTTCGCCTGCAAGAGACTGCCTGGAGTGATATTACTGCTAGTTCTACTTATGGGGTCAGTGGTGTCGTGGAAATTAAAACCCCTGATGTTGACCCCTCCCGAGGATTAGTTGACCTACCCATACAATTGGCTGATGCTTCTAGTCGAATTGCTCAAGGTTGTAGAGCTAACCAAGGACAAGGGGGTGGTAAGTTTATAGTAACCGGGCGGGGTGGGCTCTTACCTAACCCTGAAAGCATATTGAGTGCAGATATTTCATTGCAAGATTTGGATACATCTCCAATCCAAACTGGGAGAGCTACCCTTACTAAAACAGGTAAGAGGGATGGTGTGTTCCCAACTTCCGCTCACTCTCCCGATTCAATTACAGAAGCTCAAGCCATAGTCGTCAATTCACAAGGAGAAGTTATTTTAACAGCGCTCGCGCCTACAGTCTCTCCCCACGACCCCTGGTTACGTTCAACAAATTGTTATGGGCAGTAATGGTATGCAAGTATGCTAATTAAATATATATTAACTTATCGTCAGTTCATCAGATTTATCTTTTGGACGTTCTTAGGGTTAGTTTTCACTTTATTTATTGCTGGAACAGGTGTGCAGTACATTGCTGCTTCTCAACCAACCTTCCCCTCTCCCTTACAACAGAGGAGGGACAATGTTAGTGGAATGGGAGATGTAGCACGCCAAGAGGAACGGGGTCGAGAATACTATGAAGCAGAGCAGTTTTTGGAAGCTGTGAAAGTTTGGCAACAGATTCTTCAACTTTACCAATCCCAAGGAGATAAACTCAATCAAGCCAGAGTTTTAAGCAATCTCTCCCTAGCTTATCAAAAACTCGGACAATGGTCTCAAGCAACTGACGTCCTTCACCAAAGTCTGGAATTGCTGAAGGTCAATCATTCCAAGGAACAGTTAAAAGTTTTAGCTCAAGTGCTAAACACTCAGGGAAATTTACAGTTAGCTATTGGACAGCCCCAAGCAGCGCTTGTAACCTGGCAAACAGCAACTACAACCTATACTTATGCAGAGAATCAGACAGGAGTTATCCGCAGTCTTATTAATCAATCACAGGCGTTGAGGGCTTTGGGATTATATCGTCGAGCTTTATCCACCCTCACTCAAGTTAACCAAATCCTTGAAAAAGAACCAGAATCGCTTTCTAAAGCAGCAGGCTTGCGTAACTTGGGTAATAACTTGCGTTTGATTGGTAAATTAGAACAAGCCCAGGAGGTTTTGCAACATAGTTTGGCGATCGCGCAAAAATTGCGATCGCCACTAGACATAAGTGCTGCATTAATTGATTTAGGGAACATAGCTCGTACAAATCAAAATCTACAATCAGCTTTAGCTTTTTATCAAAAGGCTGTAGATATTGCTCCCTTAAAAATCATCAAAACTCGAGCCGAACTGAACAAACTCAACAGCTTAATTGATACAAAACAATGGGTTCGTGCTTTGGAATTAACCAGCCGCATTGAATCTCAACTTGCTAGTTTTCCCCCTAGTCGAGCCACAGTTTATATGCAGCTTAACTTTGCCCGGAGTTTAAGTCGCTTGCAACATGGAAATCTTCAAAATGCACCGACAATCACAAGGATTGCCCAACTGGTTGCAAAAACTGTGGAACAGGCGAAAAGCATAGGAGATAAACAAGCAGAAATTTATGCACTCGGGAAATTGGGTCACCTTTACGAAGAGACTCAGCAATGGGTAATTGCTCAAGATTTAACCCAGCAAGCTTTGATACTTGCCCAAGCACTCAATATACCAGATTTTGCCTACCTCTGGCAGTGGCAGCTTGGGCGGCTTTTAAAAGCACAAGGGGATGTCACAGGAGCGATCGCGGCATACACTCAAGCTGTCAAAACTCTTCAATCCCTACGCAGTGATTTGGTTACCGTCGAACCAGACGTACAATTTTCATTTCGGGAAAGAGTAGAACCAGTTTATCGAGAATTGGTGAGCTTGCTTCTACAACCGGGCAAAACCGAGCCCACTCAAGAATCCCTCCTTCAAGCGCGTCAAGTTATTGAGTCTTTACAATTAGCAGAATTGGATAACTTTTTCCAGGAAGCCTGTTTGGATACAAAACCCGATATTATCGATAAGTTTGATGCTCAAGCAGCGATTTTTTATCCTATTATCCTACCAGATCGTTTAGAAGTTATTCTCAGCTTACCAAAACAACCTTTGCGTCACTATGCAGCCTCAATTGCTCAAAATCAGTTAGAAAATGTTCTAGAGAACCTACGTCAAAATTTAGTTATCCGTTCCAGGGATGACTATATGGCATTATCGCAACAACTTTATAAATGGTTGCTTCAACCTGCTGAAACTAACTTAGTCAAAAGTGAAGTTAAGACATTAGTTTTTGTGCTGGATGGTGCCTTACGGAACATTCCAATGGCAGCTTTACACGATGGCAAGCAATTTTTAATAGAAAAGTATAACATTGCTTTAACACCTGGTTTGCAGTTGTTACCTCCGAAACATTTACAACAAGAAAACTTTAGAGTGTTGACTGCTGGTTTAACTGAAGCAAGGCAGGGCTTTTCTTCCCTAGAGTATGTGGAAAAGGAATTAAAGGAAATTAAATCTAAAGTACCCAGTTTAGTTCTTTTAAATCAAGAATTTACTCGTAACAATCTCCAAAAGGAAATCCAAACAGCTTCTTTCCCAGTTGTTCACATTGCGACTCATGGAAACTTTAGCTCTAAGGCATCAGAAACTTTTATTTTAACTTGGGATGATAAGATTCATATCGATGATTTAGATAATTTACTCCAAAAAAATCAACAAGGACGGCAACAGGCAATTGAACTTTTAGTTCTAAGTGCTTGTGAAACTGCCATAGGAGATAAACGTGCTGCTTTAGGACTAGCAGGAATTGCTGTTAGGGCAGGTGCTCGCAGTACTTTAGCAACATTATGGGCTGTCAATGATGAAGCCACCGCCGACTTGATGGGGGAATTTTACAAGCAGTTAACTAATAGAAAACAAAGTAAAGCAGAAGCCTTAAGGAAATCCCAATTAGCAATTTTAAAAGACCCACAATATGAGCATCCCATTTACTGGGCACCTTATATTTTAATAGGAAATTGGTTGTAAGTAAATCTGTACAAATAAAATTAACTGGCGAAGGTCGTCCTTAGTCCTTAGTCCTTAGTCATTTGTCATTTATCTTGGTCTCGGGTTGGAAAGCTGTCCAATTTCTGGTGGCAACTCACTCTTTGGAAGTCCCTAGACAAAGGACAGGAACAGGTTTGTTATTGGTTGAAGTCTTGTCCATTCCCGCTCCCATTTCTGCACAACCTAAGTTGTAAGCGTCTGGAATAGTAAAGTTGGCTCCAGACCCAAGAGCTCTATAGAAACCAGTAACAAATTTGATAGCTGCTGAATCAATAATTTCTTCGCTAATACCAATAGCAAATGGAACATATTTAACGATATCTTTAACCAGAATTATTGAATGACAAGCATTCAAAATTACACATTTAATTAGTATTTTTTCTTCAAAACATTTAAATATATTTCCCAAATCTTCAGCACTTACAGATTTCATATTTCCTGATGAATCTTCAAAACAAAGCTCACCAGTATTTGTACCATGACCTGAAAAATGTACAATTTGAGGTTCAAAATCAAGTATTGCTTGGGTAATATCCTGTAAACGTACTGACGTTCGCTCCTCTAGCCTGAATTTATCTCGGTTTTTGCTTAGTCGCAGCGTTTCTTTGATATCTCGCAACTCTTGTCCCAATCGCAGTCGAGGAGCATCAGTAGGTTCTGATGCCAAAAATAAAATTTTAATATTACTATCTTTTCTTAGATATCTATCACTATTTGGTGAAGATTGAAGTTGCTGTTGCAAAACTTGTTCGACTGTACTAACAAACTTTTGACCATCACAATCACGCTTGCTAAAGTAATCGACTATAGAATGTTCTTTAAGGAGATTACGAACGTCCTTAGTACTGATAACTGGTGTTCCACTGACTACAATAGTTGGAATATTTTTCTTACGAGCAAATTCAACGAGGTGCTTCCCCAGCTTGTCCTTATTAGAATGAGATGAATCTATTAGTCCGATATCGGTGACCAGCAAATGCCAATCACTGTTTTGAAGCATTGTACGAGCTTCTGTAAAAGTTTTAACAGACTTGATTATGTCTTGTTGGTCACTAATTTGGTCACGAATATTGTTACATGCATTTTCTATTAAGTCCTTAAGAATATTCTGCCAATCCGGATCATCCTCAACCAAAAGTATTCTTACCATTTCCACATTACCTTCCTTTCAGAACCACTTATAAGAATTTGATATTTTTTTATAACTTAGCTTCTGGCATCTGATAAACTGGTAATAACAAAGTAAATTGCGCTCCTTCTCCAGGTTTACTGTTGACATCTAAACGCCCATCAAGCAATTCTTCAACATTCAATTTTGTCCACCACAATCCGAAACCCATACCTCTTTTTGCCTCTTTTGTGGTGAAACCAGGTTCAAAAATTATTTGTAAGTTTTCGGCTGCTATGCCTACACCTGTGTCACGGACTTTTACCTGAACCCAATTCCCTACGTCTCTTTGTACAAGCTCAACAGTAATAAACAATTCACCTTCTTGGGACATAGCTTCTACAGCATTTTGAATAAGATTTTCAAAAATATTAATAAATTGTTGTTTATTACCAAATACTGGGGGCAAGTTTTCGGGTACATTACGATGTACAGTAATTTCTGGATAATCCTCCATTTTCATTTTCTCTAATGTACTATCCACTATAGAAAGCAGATTTACAGGCTGAGGCTTCTCTTGAATCCAGCTTTCCATGCCATCTGTTGCTTGCATAATTTGATCTGTTTTTGATAGAATTCTTTCCGCTTTGCTCTTGCTAAATTTATCACCCTGATTAATAATTTCCTTTACCCACATACGGATTGCACCAACGTCACTATTCATCCGATGTACTAATGAACTAGCTACGTTGCCTAATGTAATCATAGTTTTCATTGTCACAAGTTGCTTTTTATTTTCACAGTCTTGTATACCAATAACCGCTTGGTTTGCCAAAGCCTCCAGCATCCCTTGGTGTATTTGGTTGAAAGCTGCGATACGTTGGCTTTCCACGTTTAGCACCCCAAATACACGCTCTTCTTCGTCCAAAAGTGGCACACATAACTCGGAACTTATTTTGTCAAAAACAGAGAAATATCGTTCGTCCTTTTGAACATCTTTCACTAAAGCTGACTTACGATTCTCTATCACCCAACCAATGATACCTTGATTTATTCTAATACGCTTTTCTAACGAATTAATCTTTATATTATTTGGATCGTATTCAAATTTTGTAAATGGCTCCTGCTTACTTGAATCAAACAAATAGATACCTGCAACATCAGCACCAGTAATCTTTAATGCTTCTTGGGTAATAAATCTCAGTAGTTTTTCACGATCTATAGTAGTGATTATCAGGCGATTTATTTCTTCCCGAGATTTCAACCACCTATGATTTCGAATAGCAATCGCTGCTGAAGAAGCAAGAGTTTCAATAATCTTTTTCTCGTCTTCAGAAAAACTATGAATTCTGCGATAATTTATTAACATCACCCCAAAGATATCTTGATTATCTTCTTTTAGCAAAATACCTGCCGTGGATTTGATTCTTTCCCGGCTAATAAAGGATGAATTTTGGAATATTGGTTTTTCTTCCAGGGATGGGGCATAGATATTTTCTCCACCTTTGATAAGTAAAAATGGCACCTCCTGTTCACCAATAATCTCTAGGCGCATCATCTGTTCTTTCTTGAGCCACCCTGCTGTTGTAGGGGGAGTTTTAAATTTCTTCTCAGTCTGAATATATTCGTAAATATTAACGACATCTGCCCCCAGCATATTCAAGGTATTCCAGGCAATACGACGCAGAACATCACTAACTTCTGGTACGCGGCTAAGTGATTGAGTGATTGAGTGGAGGGCTTTCCAACGTATCTCATCCCGCATTTGTTGAATTCTGGCAGAGTAGGAAATGGCATTAACTGCCCAACGCTGCACGAATCTGTTTACCCAATCTAATTTAGGTTCAATAAATTCATGCTGACGCTGAAAAAGAACATACAGGACTCCTTCCTTACCATCAACCAACAATGGAAAGGCTACCATCGCTTGAATCCCTGCTTCAAAGGCTTTTGGGTTAAACTCTACTCTTGTCGAGTTTTCGCAACCATTAAACTGATTCGACGAAATAAACTTATATTTCCTTTCTCTAATTGCTACCCGCCCCAGTCCATTATTACGAGGTGGACAAGCTTTGAGAAATTGCTTACCGACTCCGCCAGAAAAGACTTCGTAAATGTAGCGACCCTGTTGTGGATCGTATAGAAAATGGAGGGTGGCTGCATCAGCTTTGAGATTTTTCCTGGCTATCTCAGCAATAGTTTCTAAAACACGAGAAAGCTGTGCTTGCCAAATACGCAGAGACCATTTAGCAATGCATTTAAGCAATTCTTTTAATTTTTCCTGGTCTATTAGTCTCTCAGAAGAGCAATATCCCGCTTCCACTGTACCAATTACTATAAACTCTGGTTTACGTCCTTCAGGTTGCCAATCTTCTACTAGACGCATTTGGTAAATTTTATGCTGCCCTTGCCTTTCCCCATTTGCTTCTGGTTGAAAATCTATAGTTTCCAAGTAACAGTGTTCAAACCAATTTTTAATTAACCTACCATTTTCATCTTCAACTAGTAGAATAGGCGTGAAAACACGAATAACATTTTCATGACCATACTCTTCATAAATCCAGCGATCGAAGCGTTTATCCCATCCTGAAATAATTTCAGTTCGACGAGTTGCAATTATATCTGCTTGAATATCCCGTAGTTCTGGATCTTCTTCCAGACAATGTCTGGGGAAACTAGACCATTGTTTGCCAATGCCAATTCCATGTACTGATTCAATAGTTTTTTGTTCGTAAGAAATTAAAGATATATTAGCAAAATCAAAATCTAATTTTTTAATATGTTGACAAAATCCTTCAAGAATTTTTTCCATGTTAGATAGTTTTGATTTAGCTTTTTCTACTTGGTCTAAAGCATCTAAAAATTGCTGATCGAGGTTTTCTAAATTTATTTTTCCGGGTTGATTAACCATAAACTATCTCTTGTTTTTCTAAAAAATAGACCTGTCAAAAAGTTATGGTCTCGTGATATATCTCACTTTAATGGAGATGTTTTTAGTGGAAGATAAATAGAAATTAAGCCCAAATGTAACCGTAGCTATATTTATAAGTAACAAATACGTTAATATGAATATTTAACCAATCAAATATGGTTCATACATAGCTGTATCTGATTCATTTCCCGATGCTCCTCTAAAAAATATTGCAAAAAACAGCATTAAATAGGCAAAAGGGAACAGAGAGTTGTTCGTTCCCCAGAAATTGAGTTCGTTGGCGTGGATTAGGTAGGGAGCCATACCTGAGTATGGCATACAGGACTTTCACCGATATCAGACCGAGAGTTCAACCTGACCCATGTTAAAGATGAGAATATGGGTTAACCCATGAAGCAGCACGATGGCAACTAATCGGACATCGTTTTCTAAGTTTAGTAATTGGCTCAATTTACTTCCCCTATTCCATTTTACTGTAGTTTAATAATGCTTGCCGCAAATTTTTTACTCGTAATGCCCATTCGGTGAAAATTTCAAATTTATCTCGATTTTTAGCTAGTTTCAGCGCTTCCTGGAGTTTTCGAGTCTCTTCATCCAGGCGCAATTTGTTTGTATCTCTTGGATTTGCTGATAATATTAAGATTTTTTTCAAGGTGCTATCTGTTAGTCAAAAGATATAACCTCTCCACTAAGTTATCAGCAATCTCTTGAAGCTTTACGCAGCCTTTAAGGAAAATATAGCCTCTCTGGTAATTACACCGTAGGCATAGAAAATTCGCGCTAATGTGAGTATTCCTCCGAGAAGCCACACTAACCAAGATACAGAATCCATCAATTCCAGCGCAATAATGAATAGTAAGCCAATAGGTACGTACTCTACAAAATTACCGTGAGCGCGAACTTTGCGCTGTAAAACATCTTCATCAGTAGTTTTGTTGACTGACAACTCTTGGCTCATTTTTTCGACCCTAGTAACCCACGCTGTCGGATTCACCACCGGATCGGGTTGGGTCGCAACATCCTCTTTTGACCCACCGTGCCAAATCCTGGTTTTTATTCGTTCCATTATTACAATACAGGATAGAACAAAGGCGATAAGACCGTTAAGCCCAATGAAGATAGCCGATATCGGAATCATACTTGTGTTCATATCTTGACAAAACAGACATTTACATATTCTCTTGCCGACTTCATTAACATCTACAGTACTTGATATTACATGAGAAACAGTATGAAATATAGCTTGATATTTGGGGGTTAGCAATTTGACGGTACAACGATACTTACGCGATTGCATCAAGTTAATTAAAAATAGATACTAGTCTTTTTTCTAGGTAGTATTCTCCTCATTTTTCTGATGCCAACTGCCAGCATAAAACGGCATCATCAATTTATTGCGATCGCACCCTTCACGCAAATGAGGCGTATTTTTATCCGCGTCCATTCGCACCCATCTGCGGTTCAAAATTCCAAATTCTTAATTGTCTGGAGAAACGAAATGTCTAATACCCTACTAGCTCTTTCTAATAATTTGGCAGAAATTGTAGAGCAAGTTGGAAGCACTGTTGTTGCCGTTAACTCTGGTTCCCGTATTTCCTCTAGTGGTATTCACTGGCGCAATGGTATAATTGTTACCTCTGATGAATCTCTTCATCGCTATGAAGAAATCACTGTCACCCTATCAAATGGTAGTACTGTACCAGTCACTCTCCTAGGGCATGACTCCAGTACTGATGTTGCCGTCTTTAAGTTAAAGTTACAACAAATAGAAATCCCTGTAGCAAAAATTGGTGATGCCACAACTCTCAAAGTCGGTCATCTCGTCTTGGGATTGGCAAGAAGTGGGGAAGGTGACATCCGCGCAGCAATGGGGGCTGTCAGTGTTGTAAGTGGTGCTTGGCGGAGTATGAGCGGTGGAAATATTGACCAATTCATCCGTCCAGATATTACGCTTTATCGGGGCTTTGCGGGTGGACCACTGGTAGATGCTGCCAGTTATGTAGTCGGGATGAACACATCAGGACGACGGGGTACTGCTTTGACTATCCCTGCTTCTACTGTAAATCGGGTTGTTGACCAACTCTTAGCGAAGGGAAGGATGACACGCGGCTATCTTGGTTTGGGTATGCAGGCCGTTCGTTTGCCAAATAATTTGAAAACAGCACTTAATTTAACTTCTGCAAGTGGTGTGATTGTTGTTAACGTGGAACCAAATGGACCTGCCGATAATGCTGGTGTGCTGATTGGAGATGTGTTAGTCACTTTTGATGGTTCTGTTGTCAATGATACGGGTGATGTATTGGCACTTTTGAATAGTGGCGATCGCGTTGGTAAAACTGTTAAAGCACAAATTATCCGCGCTGGGGCGTTAGTTGAGTTAGCAATAGCCATCGGCGAAAAATCTGTGAGGGAGTGAGGCAGTGAGGGAGGGAGGAAAATAACAAATGACCAATGACCAATGACCAATGACCGATAGCTTGTGTAGGAAATCTTTGCGAGTATCTGCAATTTGATTGTGTTTTTTGGCAATTCTGAGACGGGTGCGCTCTCGGCGTTTAGAACCTTTTTGTTGTCTTGCTAGCTGACGTTGCAGTTTGCGTATCTTGCGGTCTTTCTTTGAGTAATTAGGGCTGAGTGCTGTTTCACCATTACTCATAACTGCAAAGGTTTTTACACCTAAGTCAATACCAATACTTTGGTTCTTAGCATTGGATTGAATAGGTTCTATCTCTACAACGAAGCTAAGAAAATAGCGGTTAGCACAGTCTTTAATGACTGTTACACTTGATGGGGATGACGGTAAACTTCTAGACCAAATAGGTTTAACATTACCGATTTTGGCTAAATAGACCTCCGAACCTTTAATTGAAAATCCACCAATTCTAAACCGTGCTGATTGTCGTGCTGATTTCCTTTTAAATTTAGGACTACAAACCTTTTTACCTTTGCGTTTACCCTTAAGGGAGTCGAAAAAGTTTTTATAGGCAACTCCTAGATCGACAACAGATTGTTGTAATGGGATATTGGAAACACCAGACAACCATGCTCTCTCCTCAGTCTTTTTAGCTTGTGTAATTACTAGCTTTTGCAAGTAGCTGTTACTCGGTAGCTTTTCAGACTGCTTACAAATAGCAAGGGCATCGTTCCATACCACGCGAACGCAACCAAACAACTGAGCTAAACTCTGTTGTTGCTGGTCTGTTGGGTAAAAACGATACTGGTACCTTGCTTTCACTATTTTTCCCTAAATTTGTGATGATTGTATATTATATCGATATATAAAGCAATGAATAAAAGTAGATTTTTTCGATTAACTGAAGAAGAGTTAGAGCATCTTGAAAAATATTGCCAAGCCTCTGGGAGAACAAAATCTGATGTACTCACAGAGTTGATTAGAAAATTAAAAATCAATAAAAAGCCGTGCTAGAAGCACGGGGCTTGTATCCCATTATTTCGGTCAAAGCCAAGAAACTATCCGACAACAACTGACAGAAATTGAAGCTATCTATACTAACGCCCCCATTGGGCTGTGTATGTTGGACACCAATTTCCGATATATTCGTGTTAACAAGCAGTTAGCCGAAATCAATGGCATTCCAGAATCAGAACATCTTGGGCGAACTGTCAGGGAGGTATTGCCAGAGTTAGGCGAGTTGCAGGAGCCAATTTTCCAGCAAATAATTGCCACCAGATTAGCAATTCTCAATTGTGAAGTTCAAGGTGAAACTCCAGCCCAACCCGGTATTCTGCGATCGTGGCTTGTAAGTTACTATCCCCTCCTAGATGCAGATAGCCAAGTGCTGAGTATCAACATCATTGTGCAAGAAATTACCGATCGCAAACGGTTGGAGCAACAAAGAGAAGAGATCCTAGCCCGCGAACAATCTGCCCGTCAAGAAGCTGAAGCTGCCAACCGAGTCAAAGACCAATTTCTTGCTATTCTCTCCCACGAACTCCGGACACCCCTCAATCCCATCCTCGGTTGGGTGAATCTGCTGCAATCTCGTTCCTTTGATACCGCTACGACTGCTAAGGCACTCACAATTATCAAACGTAATGCCAAGTTACAGATTCAACTGATTGATGACTTACTTGATGTCTCCCGGATTCTCCGTCACAAACTGACTCTAGAAATAACTTCTGTGGACTTAGCAGGGGTCATTGCAGCTGCAGTAGAAACAATCGGCTGGGCAGCAGACACAGGCAGCATCAGGACTAGAAGCATTATCTCATTTTACTGAGTCTCCACCAGACATCTTGCTTTGTGACATCGCTATGCCAGAAATGGATGGTTATAGCTTTATTCGTCGAATCAGAGCCATGTCACCAGAACAAGGCAGGGATATTCCCGCAATTGCTCTGACCGCTTATGCTGGTGAAACTGACAAGCAGCAGGTATTGGCAGCAGGTTTTACCAAACACGTTGCCAAGCCAGTCGTCGCAGATGAATTAATTGCTTTGATTGCTGAATTAATAAAGAATCGATAGCGTTGGGGAGAAGGGGAGTGGATAAAATTTAACAAAGTGTTCCATTTTGCACATACCTCAACAGGCACACTTCATGTTGTGAAACGTAAAAAATACGTAGATTCTTTTAATTTTTGCTTACTTTAGTCATTCTAGCTCTATGATTCTATTAATCTTTATGTTTCCTCTAAAAACTGGAAATGCCACTTGTTTTTGTACATGGTGTTAATGTTCGCCTTAACGATAGATATAAAAGTAAGGTAAGGGCAAGAAATGCTCTGTTCCGAAAATTTGCTCTAAGCACTGTTTCAGCAAATCCTCAAGAATGTGCAATTCTCAATCCCTTCTGGGGACATTTAGGAGTTCAATTCCGTTGGGACTATGCTTGTTTGCCAAGGGAAGGCAGCGAGCTATTTGGTGAATCTGAGGAAGATATACTAGCGTTGCTTGTTGGCGAAACTCTGGGTAGGGAAAACACTAATCTAAACACTATTCTATTAGAGGTAGCGCGTATTTCCCTGATAGATGCCACTGATTTGCTATGGACTGCAGCTGCACAACAAGTTACCAGTGATATTGAGGCAGAATCTTTAGGTTCTTTGGCGGAGCATACTACTAATTACATATACAGTAATCCAAAACCTGACTGGCTCGACAACGTAAGCAATGACGATCGCTTCATAAGTGAGCTTGCCTTTCATGTGAGACAATGGGCAGGCACTAATCCCAATTATGCTGAACCAGAAGTATTTGGTATTGATGAAGTATGGGAGCAACTTAGTGAAGCTCGACTCCGTATTCAGAATGCTGTTAGTAGGCTGATGAGTCGAACACTTTTAAGCTTGTTACGCAAATCAGTTAACGAAATGGTAACTCGTTTTCTTGGGGATGCATTTGTTTACTTGAACAAACGAGGTACAGTAGACGCGCCTGGTGAGATAGTGAGTGAAGTTATTGCTGCTTTGGTACAGGCAAAACAGATTCAAATGGAGAATCCTAACGATTCAAAGCTAATCGTTGTTGCTCATAGTATGGGTGGCAACATCATGTATGATATACTCTCATACTTTCTTCCTAAATTAAACCCTGACTTAAACATTGATGTTTTTGTGACGGTTGGGTCTCAAGTAGGAGCATTTGAGGAGATGAAACTATTTAGAGCAAGTGACGAAACACTACCTCAAAATCCAAGATTAGACCGCGTTCGCCCTCTAACCAACGTGGCTCACTGGCTAAATGTATTTGATGACAATGATGTATTTGCTTTTGCTGTTGAAGATATATTCGAGGGAACCAAAGATTTTCGCTACTCAACTGGTAAAGGACTTCTTATGGCTCACGGTAGTTACTTCACAATGCTAAGCTTCCATAAACGTCTTGCTGAAAGGTTGGGGAGTATTGTTTTGTGACCCTAATTTGGCAAAAACAACCAACAAATACAGGGCAGACTCATGTACTGATAATTGGAGTAGGGTATTACCATCACCTACAAGGCGGAGATGGCTACAGGCAAGGTTTTATGGCTAGCCAAGGTACGAGACTTGAGCAGCTTACGTCCCCACCCATCTCCGCTCGATCGTTTGCTCAGTGGATCGTTGATAGCTTTGAAAATGAAGAAGCACCTCTAGGCTCTGTTGAGTTATTGCTATCAGACGTTAGAGGAGACACAAACTTTAAAGTAGGTAGGGAAAATGTTCCTATCGAAGCTGCCACCTTACCCAACATTAAAGCTGCATTTCGGTCATGGTATGAGAGGTGCGATAGTCATTCAAATATAGCTATTTTTTATTTCTGTGGTCATGGCGTTAATATCCAGCAGGAGTCAATACTGTTAGCTGAGGATTTCGGTGCTGATGAGCTCGCTCCTTATAGTAATGCCATCAATATAGACCAGATTTACCGGGGAATGCTACAGTGTAAAGCTAAAACCCAATGCTTTTTCATTGACGCTTGCAACAATGGCTCAGTAGAAGAACTTCGTCTAGAAAATGCCAACGCCAAATGCTTTGTTACCCCACGATTGATAACTCTAAACTCAGAACGCACCTCAAGGCTGTTGTTCAAAGCTGCTGCACCAGGTCAGTCCACAGGTGCCCGCCCAAGAGAAGTTAGTCGCTTTACCCAAGCATTAATTAAAAGCCTAAACGGAGTGGGTTGTGAAAAGAAAGATGGTCGATGGGTTGTGAGTATACCGGGTCTTGTACATTGTGTCCAACGGTTAATGGAGCAAGCAAGTAGAAGGAACAACAGCAATCAACTACCATATGCTATTTCTGAAGGTTGGGGTCAATTGACTGTTCGACAAAGTCCTCCTCTGGTTCCTGTAACTCTTCGATTTGAACCACTTGAAGCTATGGCAGAAGCAACCCTGTTAGAACTTCAATTTTTGGGAAATTCTTCTTTGCCGCCTATAAGACCTGAATCTATCTTACAGGTCAATAACCATAAGGAATGGAAGATAGAAGAAGTTGAAGCTGGCAGAGTTTACCAACTAAGCACGAGGTTCTCATCAAGTCGATACAGAAATCTGGATGCACCCCTTTTTGTGATGCCTCAGTTTCATTCCCCAGATCCAATTCCGATAGAGATGAATTTATGAGCAGTATTTTACGCGTTCGTTTCCACGAGAATATTAATGATGGCTCAACAGACAGATATAACGATATACCGCTCTCAGTTGAGATCATCAACGAAGAATTTGAGATCGTCAGTCAAAGATTAGTATTTGGCACAGCTGACATTAATCTAGTTCCGGGTTTATATATTGTCAGGGCTTATCTACCCTCTGGTGAAATAGTGACCGCGAACACTCGTGTTGAGGAGGGAAAGCTACAAGAGGTGCGATTGAAACTCTCACGACCCTTTCAAGATTGGGCTTGGTGGTCTCACTTTCTTGGTGAAGCTATTCATACGGAAGGAACACCTTCGCTCTCTGCTTTTCCACAATCATCGTTATGTCTATGGCAATACAATACTTCAGTATCCCCAGGAGAAGAGCAATGGGTAGCGCTTCCGCCCTCTGAATGGCTGCATAAGAAGTATGAAAATGAGAATTTTGTCATCTGTGAAGTCAATTTGTTACCCGAAAAGCTACACTTTCTTCAATTGGGTAGTCCGATTGTTCCTTGGCGTTTTCTCGCTGTTCCCCCAACGCATCAGGAAGTAGTACAAATTATTATAAGTTCATCACTGACGACTGATAAATGGAATAGTGGCTTAGTAAAGAGGCTGGCTCTTGAAACCAAGGTACTAACTCTTAACAAAAAGGTTGAAGTTTTTTCCCACTATCTCAAGTCCAGTTTACTGAAAGCTGCTAGTATTTTGTCAGAAGATCTTTTGCTAGATGCTGAGAGATTATCGAGAGAGAAAATTGCCAATCCAGTAGGCGCAGTCATTGGGGGTTACTATCTGTTGCAAATAGGGGCTTATGAGCGAATAGGGAATTGGTCTGAAAATCTGGACTATGATTTTCCTTGGTTGCCAGACGGAGCTATAATTCATGCTTACCAGTTACTTGGTAAACCAAAGCGCTCTGATAATGATTTAACTTTAGCTCGTGAACGACTACTAGAGGCAACTCATCGAGGACTGGGAATTCCAATCTACAGACAAGGGCTTCGCCTTTTAATTGATGCGCTGGAAATGTTTGCAGGCGAAGCTCATGTGCAAGGGAAGTCAGATGAACAGGTTGAACAATCCCTTAAGCGTATTCGTAACTGTGCCGCTATAGTAGATTGGAATCAATATCTTACGACATTTTATCGTCAAAAACTCACTATCGAACCAGAAACTGAAGCTACTTCTACTGGAAGTCAGGAAGACAAGCGCTACTACATCACTAACTCGAATCTTCAAGAAGACCAAGTAAATAAAGTAGTAAAGAAGGAAGATATAGAAGAACTTGCCAACAGAAGAAATTATAAGATTGAGATAAACATGATTGAAGCTGCCTAATTTCTGAGTTTTTATAACATAGTTACTGTGGAGTAATATTCGTATGCCACATACAGTCACTCAACTTAAGTAAACGAAAGTCCCGATTATAAAAGATTAACAATTTCTGCAAACATAGGTTCTCCTAATCGATTTGCAATTCCAACCTTCTTACCCTCTTTCTGGTAGTCTACTACCACTTCCATCAGAGCTATCGCCTTACGAAGTACATCACTCTTAGAACCACCAATTGTTTTTGACAAATCTTCTATAGTCTTGTTAAGTTCAGGTGTGACGTCTAAACTCAAGCGAATTTTTTTTGCATTTTCAAAATCAGTCATTTTCTTTTCTCCTATCTCCTCGTAATTACTAGTACTTTCTGCTAGGTGATGGGTAAGTTACCCGGCTTAACCTCAAATCTCCCTGTATACATTGAGTATTCTCCGCTAGTTCCTTCTTCGCCCACTAAGTTCCTTACTAACTGATTGCCGTCAAATCTACGCAACAAGTACAATATCAGTTGAATCAAAAATGCGAATGAGTTCAAAGAGTTTGACACTATAGAATGGGAGCAATAAAATTTGTTTAGTTCTTCCTTTATAATTTACAACTTCCACAGTTCCATTACTCAAATAATTTTTTTCGTTTATAATTTCTACAAAGTAATCTTCTAAAACATTACTTTCATAATGATAGGGTTTCGCTAATTCTCGATTAAAAGGTATTTTCCATAAGCGTTCTAAAATTGAACTTATTAGTTCTGCTCTAAGTTTACCTTTAATCGATGAACTAGGTAAGTAAGGCAAGTCAGGATATTTTGTGAATAGGTTAGGAATTACAACTTTATCTAGTTCACTTTTACCTAAGTTATTTCCATCGTTACTAATAGGTAAACCTGTTTTTACAACAATACTTTTTATAGGGTTAGCCACAATAAGCCGATCGTCACCCCCGCTAAGTATTATACTGGTATTCCAAGAAACTCTCTCAATAAAAATCTGGTTAACTCTCCTGCTTATTTGCAGAAGCCGATATCTCTTCCGTATTTGAAGAAGCTCAGGTCTTAAGTATTCAATCGCACTTTCAATAATCAAGTGCCCAATATTCCTACCCCAAGAAGCCATCTTCTCATGAATCTGGTTGAGTCTCTGCCTTGTATTAAGAAGCTGATTACTTAAATCTTCGATCCACTTCTCAAGAGTCCACACCTCAAAAATTTGTGAGTAGTCCGTATTCCAATCAGCCCACATCGGAAACTCATGAAGATTGAAATAAGTTTGCTTGCTTGTATTCAGGTCATAGATTATTCGCAACATATCCAACTCCTGAACTACTCAAAGATACTGAGGAAAAACTTTACAGCGCTTTTTAGGGGCAGAGTAAAGAAACAACTTTACACTGTTCTGAATCAGTAAAAAATGCTGAAAAAATAAGTAAAATTTACTTAATCACTATCCTGATTTAAAGTAATTGCTTTTGCAATAGGATAAAGTAGGGATAAAGTAGGAAATTTAAAGTCGGAAAAAGTCGGTTAAAGTAGGATAAGGAGTGAAGTGTCCTCAAAGTCAACCATAGTCGCTTACTGGTTGTAAAAAAGTGATTGCTGAAGAAGAACTGGTTTTGTTCGCAAATGCATTAGTTATCGCTGCGGTAGATATGCCTCTCAGTGACCTCCAGATAGCTGTCTTGAGGGGAGCCTTAGCAGGTCAAACCTATGAAGAGATTGCCAGATCTTTGGGATACAGTGAGCCACATATTAAGGATATGGGCGCTAATTTGTGGAAACTCGTGTCTCAGGCACTGAGACTAAAGGTTATCAAGAGTAATTGCCGTACACATTTAGAAAGTGCATACACAGCAAGACAGGTTCAAGACATTTCAAAACTACCTTCGCTCGTAGACATACAGCAGCCTAAGCTAGCTCCTACCTTTGTTGGACGCGAAGGCGCAATCGCCGACCTTAATAGTTTAATGAGTCAAGGCGCGAAAGTTATTGTTATTCAAGCTAGTGGTGGAGTCGGAAAAACAACTCTAGCTCTCCAATACTTTAAAACTCTGAGTTTTGATATAGTTTTAGAGTTATGGGTTGCGAAGGAAACCCAGTATATTACTTCAGTCGAAGGGGTGATTGAGGAATGGCTGCGAAGAGACTTAAATGAGGAACCAGGACAGGAAGTTGGTATCATGCTGGGACGGCTCCGACATAAGTTACGTAATCCTTCCTGTAAAGTTGGAATTTTAATTGATAATTTGGAAACTCTGCTAGATTTTTCTGGCAAGCTTATTGAGTCGCATCGTTCTTATATTGAATTACTGCGAGTACTGTCCGATCCGTTCGTGCAATCTGTCACATTGATTACAAGTAGAGAGCGTTTGCAGGAATCGGACATTACAGTTCAACATTATCTATTAAAAAACCTAGAGCTCTCAGCATGGCAGCAGTTTTTTGAGAGCCGTCAGATTCAGACAGATACACCTGCTTTAACTGCTCTACATAGAGCTTACGGTGGCAATGCTAAGGCAATGGAAATCCTCAGCAGTGTGATTCAGGAGGATTTTGCAGGAAATTCAGAAGCATACTGGCAAGCCAATCAGGAATATTTGTTTATTGAACGAAATCTAGAAGATTTGGTTGTTAATCAGTTTAATCGTCTGCAACAACTTGATGTGAATGCCTACAATTTGCTCTGTCGTATGGGATGTTACCGCTATCAAGATGTTTCTGCTGTTGCAATTGAAGGATTGTTATGCCTACTGTGGGATGTTCCAGAGACGATTCAGAGACGAACAGCTAAAGCATTGCAAGATAAGTCTCTGGTTAGTTTTGAAAATGGAAAGTATTCGCTGCATCCAGTAATTCAAGCGGAAGCTCTCAATCGATTGAGACAGAGCAAAGACTGGGAAACAACCAATCAAAAAGCTGCCGAATTTTGGACAGAAAGCATAAAAACAATTGAAACAATAAATGATGCCAAAAGAGCACTTGAGGCTTACTTTCACTACATGGAAATTGAAAGTTTTGAACAGGCTGGTCAAGTTCTCATTAAAGAAAGAGTTAATAGTTGGAATACTAGTTTTAATTCAAGCACTTTACAGGAATCTAGTTTATGTGGCTCGTTCTGTAGGCTTGGTCTATTTCTGCAGATACATTCTGCAATAACTCAAGTTATTACCAAGATTAAGTCAGATTTTATTTTATGTAAACTTTACAATACTTTAGGTGAGGTTAATTGGCGATTAGGTAGTCTTAGAAAGGCTATTGTTGATTATCAAAAATCAAGAGAAATGGCCGATTATCATAGATATGAATATATAGTAGTAGACTCATCTTATAATATAGGTCGCTGCTATATAGAGCTAGGAGAACTTCAAGAAGCCGTAAAAATTTTTGAAGATGTCATTAAGATTTCCGAAAATACAAAATGGCATACACGTGCTGTATGTGCTTCTTTCTACTTAGCATTTATTTATTCATACTTAGGTCAGAACGAAATTTCTGCTAATATTGCTGACAAAGTTGAAAGAGAAATTTCTGTTAATCCTCTGGGTGTTAAAAGTACAGGCTACCGTCTGCTTTTTTTAGGATTAACATTCAAAAATTTGAAGAGATACGAGATGTCTTTAAATATGTTGCAATCAGCTTTATCCTATGCTAAGGAGGTTGATTTTCCACAACTTTTAGGCAAGGCTATTAATGGTTTAGCAGATCTGTACCGAGAAAAGCATGACTTTAAAGCTGCACTTGATTATTCTTTAGAGGCGATTAAAATATTAGATAAATTAGGCGCTAAAGCTGACCTTGCTGAAGCTTATTTTCAACGAGGATTGACTTACCAACAAATTGGCGAGCGTGTCAAGGGTAACGAATACATTTCAAGAGCAGTTCAACTTTTTGAGGGAATGGAAGCGCCCGAGCAAGTGAAAAAGATACTTCAAGCACTGAAAGCTGAAAAAGATTAGTTAGTATTACTACAGCTGTGGATAGTCTAACTGTCCTTTCGATGCGATCGCTAAAATAGTAGTATGAACTCCGAGCCATCAGAGTGTTGGATAAAGTTTATGCTCCAAAAAGTTGTCATTATTGGGGCGGGTCCGGCTGGACTGTTACTTGCCCATTATTTGTTGTGTCGGGGCAAGTATCGGATTGAACTCTATGAGCGGAGCCCTGACCCGCGTTTGGTAGATTTATCGAAAGACCGCACGTTTCCAATCTGGCTACAAGAACGGGGGAGAAAGGCAATCCGCGAGATAGCAGGATTAGAGGAGGCGATCGCCGCTTCCGGTATGTTCTGCAATGGCACGAGAATTCATCGCAAGCAGGGCAAAGCCCGTAAGATTCCGTTTGCAGGTCCAGTTCTCACTATTGACCGCAATCGCCTTGTCATGATTCTCTTGCAGCACTTAACTCAAACCTACACCTCAGAACAGCTTGTAGTTAAGTTTGGCTGTCAGTGTGTTTTAGTAGATAGGAAAGCTAAGACCGTGACGTTGAAGCCGAAGCAGGGTGAGGCTTTCACCGTTGCTTACGATCGCTTGGTGGCTGCAGATGGGGCACGATCGCACATTCGTGACTATTTAGCCCAGGATGCGGGTTTGCAGTGTGACCAAAACTATGTGCCGGATGCATCTGGGTGAAGCTGTTTGTAGTCGATCTGCTGCTAGATAAAGATTTGCCCTATTCCCAGGTGTTGAGTTTCAATCAGGGCTGGATTAACAAGGTAAAGCGATCGGTTTGAAATCTAATTTCGTGACAGCGATCGCTCGTAAATTTTACTCTTTCTCAGGAGATTTTTGACCCAGCCAAGCTACAGAAAGGCGTATTTTCTGACCCCGCTCGTCTATGCGATTGCTGACTTTAATACCAGTTACTAGCAAAAGTAATTCCTCATGACTCTCTTACTAAAAGAATAGAAGGATTTTCTGTAAAATACAGTAGTAGCTATTTTATAGTTTATATAAGTAATTGGTAAAAATTATGTTACGCTCGATTGAAGGAATTTATAAAAATGGTAAGATAAAACTTTTTGAATCCCCATTAGATTTATCAGAAAGTCGTGTTCTTGTCACTTTTTTAGAAACAGAAACAACTTCAGTGCAAAACCAATTAATGCAATTTGGGATGTTTTCTGGAAGAAAACAATCAACGGAAGAAGATTTCCAAATTGCTGAATTTTATAGGGATAACGAGGATGAATTAGATTGGTCATAGGCAATTATGAAGTAAGTCATTGATACTCATGCACTCATCTGGTTTCTTGAAGGCAATTCCCGGTTAGGTGCTAATGCCAATGCTATTTTTTCCCATCCTAATTCTCAGTTAGGCACAGAAACTGGGTTTTTTATACCCAAGTTTGATTGCAGCAATTTTCAGGTAATTAGACCACATTTGTAGGGGCGCGGCGGTCTTGCGCCCTTACAACAGTCGGTACCGTACCTACTTGCAATCTGCTGTATGTTATGGAAAGCCCCGACTTTGAGTTGTTTGGGTTCTGACTTTTCACGGTATTTGGAAAACCCCACTTCCATTCCTCTCACGCCAGTTGCTACAACTCCCGAAGAGCAACGCACTGGCTCCCCTACAAGGAGAGAAGCTTTGATTTCTCCCCCTTCCCTATAAGGGAAGGGGGCTGGGGGGTTAGGTTTTCTGTTAGCTTTTCCACATGACGTGAAAAGTCAGGTTTGGGTTTAATAAAAGAGTTATAAAAATTGACGGGCGAGACGCCCGTACCACAAGAGAACTGTGTAATGTACCAAAGAATAGATGCGCCACTAGCTAGAAATATCGAGTCACTTCCTAACGAACCCTACGACCATTGGTTATTAAATCTGATTGACTTGGCATTGTAGTTGTATCTGGTTCTACAGAATCAAGGACATCGCCTTTTGTCTCGGAACCATCGCTCGTTTGTTGGAATTCCCGCCAAATGTGTCCCCGCATCTCTTGTAAAAATATCCGCCACTCACTTTCTATGTTTGGAGAGCGAAGGATTGTGTCGAAAAATTCTTCCACAATTGCAAAAGCCGCTTGATTCGGTTCGCCGAGCAACTGTTTCAAAGCATTTTCGCATTTACTGAGAGTTTCTGCATGAGCAATCTTGAGATTTAAATGCACCTGTTCGGCAGAGGTTGATGGAGTTAGTTTCTGCGCTACAGGCTCATTGGCTGTCAGCCCATCAAGATATTGACGAAGGCGGTGCTGTAGGAATCCCCGGTAAGAAAGCTGATACTCAGCCAGTGTTTTGAACCCATATTTGAGCTGGCTTGGTATACCTGGAATCAGTTCATCTGGTATTTGATTGGCAACTGCATGAATAAATTCAGCACCTCTGGCTTCTGTTAAGCCGCCCAAACGTCCCTTTTTAACGAATATCTCCGCCACTTGCGATTTCACTTTGTCAAGCGATCGCTTTAACCCTACATCTAATAATAAAAGATGTTTTGATAGATGGCTGCGGATTTCATTCAAATACTTCTCATAGACAATAGGGTAGCTCTTTTCAACGCTATACCGATGTTTTATTTCTTCAATTGAGGGAATTTTTGTATCACTTCGACCAGCTTGTAAAGCCACGTCAACCTGCTTTTTAAATTCCCAATCAACAGATTCTCGTGTTTTCCTCAGTTCTCGAAGCAACTTTTCCAGACCATCGGTCAACTCTTGCGAAAGTTCCTTGAATTTGATTTCAAATAGTGCAAATCCATGAGTATCTTGTGTTGATAAATCCAAAGGCTTTCCCACTTTCTTTAACTTAGCATTAACTTTGCTTTGAACTATAGCCAATTTCTGCTGGCTCAACAAGACTTCTTTGTTACCTAAATCAGTATTTTTTTCCTCTATATAGTGAACGACTCGCTCTAAAAGTTTCTGCGTTTCTTGAGTGTTTGTACAGTTAGTTATTATATATTCAACAACATTGATGTTTTTGTTGGTATCTAACGCTAAATCTTGGCAGATTTTTAGATTATCGTGAAAGCGTGAATGAGCTTCTGTACGATTCATTACCATAAAAGACCGCTCTTGGATTGGTAAATCAACCATTGCAGCACGTACTTTGTCATATAATTTGACATCGACTTCTTGCCAGCGATCTCCGCTTGACTTTGGCATTCGCACAAACAAGATTGCATCAACGTCTTCCACGAGTTTGTTGATAAAATACTGCTCGTTACAGTTACCTGTATCGCCAATGCCAGGTATATCCACAAAGACAATTTTTCCAACATCACTCTGGGGAAATTGACAAACTATCTTCACTTCCCTGACTGCTAAATAGTTAAAAAAGCTGCGATCGCCATCAGCAGTCTCTTGCGCTACATACTCCCTAATTTCCTCTTGAGAAATGCGACGGGGAGACGCTTGCCCTAACAGGTGACGGTACTTTTCTACATGGATTTGATGCCGTGCCAAGTGCAAATACATACCTTCCTGTTGAGCTTCTGATGAAAATACACTTGGTAACAGCGGTAGGGGTCTGGCAGCAAATTCTTGAAGTGTCTTTGGCTTTGACCCTAAAAAGAGTTTTTCATAACAGGGTCCTATAACTTCATCCAGCAATGACTGTTCTGAGTAAAACCAAACCTCAGCGTAAGTTTCCTCTACTTGCTCGTGATGAAGACTGCAGTAAACCCCCGTACAATTTTGCTTGCCTCCATTTGGAATTTCAACCCCAGTCAGCCCTGTAAAACTCCGTAATAATTGGCTCTTACCTTGTTTTGCTCGTCCAACAACCCCAATTTTTAGCTTCTTTTGGAAAAAGTGCTCTTTGAGAGCGTACAGCTTTTCTAACTCAGTCTTAATACTTTGCCGTAATTCTGCTAGATTGTTGTCCTGTAAAAGCCCAGAACCATTTTGGACATCAACACTTGTTACTAACTGCGTGGGATGTCCTTCAAGATTTTGTAAAGCTGAGTCCAAAGATTTTAACTCCGCCTCTATGACTGCTACTTTTTCAACAAGGGAACGACGCTTTTCAATGATACTGGTAACGCTACCAGTCTTACTTGTGTTCATCTGACAGCTTATTTAACCGTTACTAAGTATATATCTAAAGTTGGAAAAAGACGATTTACCTTTTTTGGTACAAAAATATACTTATTTTTTCTCAGGTAAAGACTGAAGTTTAATATGTCATATCATGTTCGGTTAAACACTTGTAATATAAATACCCCTCCCTAACCCAGACCTTAGTAAGGGGAGGGTGCCGTTAGGCCCAGAGAAGCCGCGTGCGGGGGTTCCCAGAGTTGAGCGAACTTCGGGGTGGGTTAGAATTTGTGTATCATAAGTAATGAGTCGAACATAATATCAATCAGTATTTTTGCTGAGTCAATTAGCAGAATAGGCTCGCAATTGAGGAAAGGAGCCATCAAACACAATAAAAATGTCAATTTTTTAAAACTGCTAAATTTTTCCGGACAAAGTTAATACGACTTTCATCAAAATGCTCACCCCGACACTCCTCTATCCCATTACCTTTTTATCTAAGAATGAGAGGAAAATCAGCTGTCCGCAACAATATTTTTGTCATTTGTCATCAGAAAGTAGGGTGGGCACTGCCCACCGTTGTAGCGAGTTGTGTAGAGAACTTGAGTTCGATGTAAGTTGGTTAGGCAAGAACCAGCCCAAAATCCTTAATCTACAAAAGGTTTGTTTCTGATAGTGCGGCTAAATCTTCTGTTGTTAAATTTAATGAGCTTGACACTCCCCACGGCTAGAAGCCGGGGGATTCTTGGCTCAACGTCAGTTGGGGATTTGGTTCAATCGGGTATTTACCAACAATCGTGTTAAATATCTAGACGGTAAACAGCCAATAGTGACTATTGTAGAAGCGATAACCGAAGTTAAAAAAAACCAGCAACAAGAAGTTATTGTGATTGATGTTGATGAACCAGAAGATTTTGATGGGGAATTGAGTTATGATTGAGGACTTCTTGAAATGCAACCAACAATAGACCAACTAAAAACCCTATATCGAGTATGTGTTATGGTAAGCAATTTACTCAAACCAATTAACCTGACTCGATTAGACGAAACAACCAAGCACATATTCATACTGGTTGGAGAGACAATAGAAATAGAAATTGATGTGAATGGAGAAATGATTTATGGCGAACTTAGATTTTGACCAAATGACACGAGCAGAATTGTTGGCATATGTCCGGCAACATCCTCAAGACAATGAAGCATTCCAAAGATATATGGCTTTGTTGCAAACTGCACCGGGGAGAGTAAGAATACCCCCAGACCAGATAGAAGCCGAATTAACCAAACGACTACAAGCAGGCTAAAAACTGGCAACCCAGATCGACCACCAGTTTCTAACTCTACGCTTCAAATGCCTCGTTTATCGGGGCTTTTTCTATTTTACTAGTAGCTATAGCACTATTTGAGTGAGAATCTGGAAAATACAGGATAGAATCTGTAGCAAAACTTATACTTTATCTTCTCGCTCCTACTGAGAGTTCTTCTTCAGGTGGAGTGTTAGGTCGCACAATTGGCTCTGGTACAGTAACGATAATATCGGCACCATTAACAACAGTTCCCAACAGCCCCAACTCCGATTCCGTCAGTTGGTCAATAGCTTCAGTGAGCATATTTTCTTGGGTGTAGTTTGGACGTGCCACAAGGACTATGCCATCACTGTAGGGTTGAATTAACAGGGCGTCATTAGATAAGCCCATAGGATTGGTATCGAGAATGACAAAGTCAAAACGTTCGCGGACATCCTCCATGAGCCGCCGGAATTCGCTGGATTCTAAAACGGCAGCGGATTGACGCACGGGACCGGGACTGGGAAGAATGTATAAGTTTTCTACATCCGGTACTAAGCGGATACACTCGCTCAAGTTGGTGTAGTAGCGTAAAGGTTCAATAATGGCATCGGGATCGGGAGCCACTCTCAGGGATGAAGCATGAGAGGGCGATCGCAAGTCTGTTTCGATAATCAGGGTTCGTTTCCCGGCAAGAGCAGATGCTACTCCAAGGTTATAAGCACTAACCGTCTTACCCTCTTCACTGCTAGTACTGGTAATTAAGACTACCTTTAAAGTTCTGCCGCCAATACGGCGCAAATTACTGCGGAACTTTTCATAATACTCCAGATAAGGGGATTCTGCAGAAAGTACCACTGGCACTGCTCCGGGTGGTAAATCATCTACTGGCATTAAAGGCAACTCGCCCAGTAAAGGAACCTCCCGTTGTTTGAGGGTATCGCGAATATCTTCTTTGGTTTTGAAGGTACCTTCTAAAGCTCCCAACAGGAATATGACGCCACCACCAACCACTAATCCCAGTAAACCACCCACACCCAGAGTTAGAGGTACATTCTTAGGTGGTGTAACAGTGGCAACTGCAACGGGTGGTCTGGCAACACCAAGGCTGCTGACAGTTTCGGCTTCTGCTGTTTTCGCATCGGTTAGCTTGACCTGCATTTGGTCGTAAACTGCTTTTTTGAGTCCTACCTCTTGTTCCAAACGCGATCGCTCTAATTGCTTGTTAGGTATTAAAGCGTATTCCTGCCGCAATCGTGCCTCATCTTTTGCCAGGTCTAATAATTGCTGCTGTAGTGTTTCGCGTTGAGTTTGCAAAGTTACCATTTGATTTGCCAGAGATTGCCTTGCTGGATCTAGGTTACTTCGAGAGCGAATGGCTACGGTACCAGCCAGAGGTGCAGCACCATCATTACCACCTATGACCTCACCCCCCCGCTGCCGCAGTAATTGTTCGTAGGCTTCTTTCTGACGCCGCAACTGAACCATAGTTGGGTGATCGGGACGGAGGTCTTTTCTTAAAACCTCAATTTGAGATTCTGCTTGATAGATTTGTGTTCGCAAGTTTGCAATTATTGGGTCGGCGCTTAAAGCAGACGAGACATAGGCTTGGTTAACGTTTAAACCCAATTTTTCTTGGATACTGCGAATTTGAGCATCAATTCCAGAAAGGGAGAGTTGAATTTGCCGTTGTTGAAGTTGACTTGCGGTAACGGCGTCGAGCAGACTCCCGTTTTCTGCTGCCAATATTGCTGGTCGTTCTCTGCGATCGTAAAGTTCTAGTTTTCGCTCAGCAATTTGCAATTCCCGTTTAGCGGCTGGTAGACGTTCGTTAACTTTTGTAATAATCGCATTTAACCGCCGTGTATTGATGTCACTACTCAGGCGGATCATTGCTGCCATCAATTCGTCTAAGGTGTCCCTTGCTCGTTGGCGATCGCTATCTCTGTATCTTAGTTCAATCAGTGTTGATGGTGGTTCTGCTGGGTCCTTGCTTTTTACTGGCAACCTGAGAGTTACATTCGTACCAATCTTTTGCGGGCTGATATTTAATTTTGTGGCTACAGATTCAATCACTTGATCTGATAGCAGAACTTCCTCGCTCAGTTCCTGCCCTTGGAGGTTAATTTCCGCACCAGTTGTCGAGAATGCAACTGGTGGGCGATTGTAAGTCAGTGCTCCGTTAGCGACATAGGTAGGTGCTGGTTCGGGTTGCAGAGCTACCACCGTTGAACCCGCTACAACCAAACCAAAACTAGCTAGTCCAATCCACTTGTACTTATCAAAGGCGATGAGGTAGCGTTTAACAATCGGTGGAGTCATAGCAACATCAAATAAAAACAGACCAAACTGAAAATTTTAGCTTTTGATTTAACTTTATACTCGGAAGTCAATTATCGGGAGTCAGTTACAAAAAACGATCTTGTTCTTCTCCTTCTCTTCATCCTCTGTTGTGACTTCCAAGCTGTGCTATTTATGGCAATTACCTCGATTAATTGTTAGTCTCCAAAGTCATTAAAGAAGTCGAGGAAAGCATTTATACTTATGAAAGGACGGGTAATGAGACTTATGGCGTTTGTGATTCTACCTATTAGGTTCCGACCTACTACGATAACGTCGTTATCTTGAAGTGGCACATTTTGAGATGCATCCCCTGACAGTGCCTTTCTCGCATTCAGTGTTTGGGCGATCGCTCTACCTCGTTCCGGGTCGAAGCGAAAAAGCTTAACCGCTCTCAGGTTGGCGGTATCAAGATTGATTCCCGCCAAAGCATCTAGAAAATTACTACCATTGGGTAGCGGTATTGTGACAATCCCCCCAGAGGCATAATTTAAAACCCTGATTCTAATTTGCGGTACTGCTAAGGTTGAGCGAGAGACCAAGTTGCGGTCATAACCATCTTCGTTACCAATTTCACGACGGGGTATGATGATAGCATCGCCATCCTGTAGTCTTAGATTTGGCACTGCACCCCCATTTTGCAACGGAGTGTAAAGGTCTACATTTTGTGATACTACGGAACCATCAACTAATCGTCTCCGTATCTGTACTTGTCGCAAGTCTGCATTTACACTCGTACCCCCAGCTAAGAGTAAAGCATCCCCGACACGGGGTAAACCTGAAGCAATCGGATAAATTCCGGGTCGTGTCACTTCCCCACTAATTGTCACTTGAACTGGTCGCTGTCCTGCAAGTGAGAGTGACACCACTGGGTCAACCAAAACCCGACTTAAACTTAGGCGAATTTTTTCTTCAGCTTCTTCTAAAGTCAACCCTTGTAAAGATACACTTCCTACTTGGGGAACTATAATGTTGCCTTCTGGGTTAATTTGGGCTCCAAAGGTCAACTCCGGACGTTGTCCCGTCAAAGCTAATGCCACAATGGGATCGACAACAAAACGATTTAAACCCTTACGAATTTTTTCTTGCGCTTGTAGCAGGGTTAAGCCTTTAAGCGATACTGTTCCTAATAGGGGTATTACAATGTTTCCTTCTGGATTGATAAGGGTTTGAAAGCTTAAATCTGGAAAGCGCACAACCGAAACAGCGATCGCATCTCCCGGTCCCAAGCGGTATTGACCGGGAGGACGCTGAACTAAAACAGTCACCGCATCTCCCGGTCCCAAGAGATAACGGTTAAATCGGTTTGATACCTCATCATTGAGAGACGGATCTATTTCGGGGCTCGTTGGAGGTATGGGGGGTTGGAGTGGTGCTTGTCCTTCTGGGAAATTTGGAGGCGTTGTAGATGGTCCTGGTAATAATTCTTGAGTTGGTACGTTCTGAGCCACAACAGGTTGAACCGTTGCTGCTACTAAATAAACGCCGACATGAATCCCCACAAAAGATAGGGCGCTAAATATACGCATATGATAACCAGGAGCTAGACAAATCGTTATTGTAGAGCGCTGACCGAGTGTTTATTTTACTTCGTTAAAACGCGCAATATTCTTTCTTTATTGAAAAAATATTTATATAAAACCTTACAACGGTCCCGCCATCAAAGCACCCTGCACTGCTTGACCGATTGACTTCACTTCATTCCACGTTTTTTCTACTTGCCCGAGAGGTTCCATTGGAAAGAGAATAGAAACTGCTACCCACGGAGCCCGGTTTTTGCGCCACTGTGCTAGTTGGTCTGCTAGAAACCATGCTATTTGTGACGAGCTGCCACCTGTAGGCCAAGCATACCATTGCAAGACTGCAAAGGTTTGTTGATTTGCTGTAGCGCGGAAGAATCTGGCCTCTATTTTAATTTCAGTATTTGCAGAAGCCGATCCTTGAGGTGGTTTTACAGTAAATTCAGCAGAACGATGCTGGGCTGTTTGCCATTGCCAAAGACTATCAATTTCCGTCCACTCTACTTGGGGTTGCTCTCTAGGTCCATTTTGCGGTAGCAAAAGTAAAAGAGCGCTGGTTTGTTGACCTTCTTTTTGAATCAATTGGTACGACCACTTATGGGCACCAACTTCTTGTTCCCGTTGTTCGACAGTTTTCCAACCAGGAAGAGAAATTCCCTTGTGGCGTATCTCCTTCAATTCCTTGAGGGTAACGACTCGTGGTGGTTCGTGCCAATCCCAGTGTCCTTTTAAATAACCAGGAATAGCCCCTAAAGCCAGCAGTAATAGCAGCAGCAACAGTACCGCTACTTGGGAAAACTGATTTTCCTTAAGAAACTTGGAAAAGGAAGTCATCGGTAAATTTTACAGCAGTTATGTAAAATTTTACTTCTTTCACTGTGGCTTTGGCTCTAGTAATATTTACGTTTTTTATCTTTCAGATATCTCAGCTTCTGGCTGAACTGCTGGAACTTCTTGGAAATAATGGTCGATCCAATTCAGAGTAGGTACTAATATTAGCAACATTAAAGCAGAGTAAACATCTCCACCCCAACTGTCATGCAACCAATGGAAAGCCCCTTCTTGCCCCGTACCGTGAAAGAAGGTGAGTAATGTATTGCGAATAATATTGGCGCTAACGCTAATCGCGACGGCTGTGACCAAAAACCAAAGCGTGGTGCGTCGGGACGACAAAGCACCCGTCCAATAAAGCAGCATTAAGCCGACATAGAGAGTGGTAAACAACATTTTTAGACCCGCACAGTAAGGCGCAACTTCTACAATGCGTCCACCTGTATATATGTTTATGCCATCTACCGTCACTTGCAAACCAAATTGGCTCAGAATGAAGCCAGCAGTGCCCGCGATGAAACTTTGAAGCGGTAAAGTGTAAGGAGCAATCAGGTACGGAATCGCCGTTGGTGTAGCTAAAAACACGAGCACCAGGGGAAAGCTTTGCAATTTCAAGCCAGGAGCTCCTTTCAACCAAAGGCATATACCTGCTAGGATCGCCGGAAAGGATATATTAACCCATTCACTAACACCGCTCAGATAAAAAATCCCTCCCATCACTAGTAAGAAGCCCCCTAAGGGATGGGAAATATTCGGCAATCGCTGCCATCTCGTTCGGCTTTTCCAGCATAAGTAAGCAGCAAATGGCAATCCAATGATACCGTGACTAAAATATTCGTGTTCTGTACTAATATTTTTTCTAACCCAACCTTCCCACCAGTGCAGTAACACAGGAGCGTAAAGCAATACCAAGACAACTATTATTGCTATAGTTATCAGTTGTGCGGAACTTGTATTTTTAAGCTGACGCTGAATTTGCATGGTTTTATGGAATTATGAAGTACGAATAACTTTTCAAGTGTTATTTTTCATTTGTCCAGTGTTATTTATCCTTTGTTATTTGTTATTCGTCATTTGGGTTGTAAATGATTGATGACTCATGACAAAGGACAAACTTCAGGAATAAGTATGCAATTTAAGCGGTTAACGGCACCATCTTTAGATGCACAGTAAGTTTTGTTCTTCATCATTGAAGCTTAAGGCAATTGCTGCAACAACTTCCCTCACTTGACTACTACTTAAACCAGGATATATCGGTAAGGATAATATTTGCTCTGACAGCATTTCAGCATTGGGAAAATCTCCAGGTTGATAGCCCAGATAGGTAAATGCAGGTTGAAGATGACAGGGAATTGGGTAGTGAATTCCAGTTTGAATTCCTGCTGCTGTGAGTGTTTCTTGCAGTTGTTGTCTTTTAATAGGACAAGAACTATTAACTTTGATGACATAAAGATGATAAATGTGTCCCTCGCCGCTTTGATTTTTTATGGGATGAATACCACTAGATGCTAAGGGTGCAAGTTCAGTGTCGTACTGCCGAGCAGCATTCAGACGCTGATGATTCCATTCTGGCAAATGTGGTAGTTTTTGGTGCAGTATTGCTGCTTGCAATGTGTCTAATCGGCTATTTGTACCTGCTTCAACGTGAATGTATTTTTGGGCTGCGCCGTAATTCCGCAAGCGCATCATTTTCTGGGCTACATCGGGATCTCTAGTCAGGAGCATGCCTCCATCTCCAAATGCTCCTAAATTTTTGCTGGGATAAAAACTAAAAGCTGCTGCTATTCCCACCGAACCGGCTCGATATCCTTCTGTTTCGGCCAAATGTGCCTGTGCTGCATCCTCAAAAATCAGCAATTTGTGGGTTTGGGCGAAGTCTAATAGCTGCCGTGGCGATACCATTTGACCGTAGAGATGTACGGGGATAATTGCTTTGGTTCGAGGTGTAATAACCCTTGCTGCTGACTCCAAATCAATTAATGCTGTTTGCGGATCGCAATCTGCTAAAATAGCCTTTGCCCCGGTACGTAGCACGCCAATCAGTGTTGCTATGAAGGTGTTGGCAGGTAAAATGACTTCATCTCCAGGTCCAATATTACAGGCTTGCAAACCAAGGGCGATCGCATCAGTCCCCGAAGCAACACCAATACCATATTCTGTTCCCGATGCTGCGGCAAATGCTGCCTCAAAATCTTTCAGTGCTTGCCCCAATACAAAATCTCCTCGTTCCATTACAGCCCGAATTGCCTGCTCTAGTTGAGGTTGAATTGCTTCATGTTGCAAATTAAGGTCTACAAATGGAACTCTAATAGTCACGTTATTCATTGTTAGGGCAGCCCCAAAAAATAAAATATCAAAACGCTGTTCTTTAGGCAGCTAATACATTCTTGACTGAATACTAAAATTAGAGCAAATGAGCATTGTAAAGAAATTGTAAATTTTTAATCAATTTTTGATATATCTTGCTCTTCGATCAAATTTGTATTAATAATCTAAAAGTTTATATTTAGAATTCCAAGCAAATGCGATGGAAAGAAAAACCCAAACAATCGAAATGAAAAACACAAGCTAAGAAATTAGCCTGGGAATTTTCGCGATCGCAAAGCATCAAATTCTTGTTCTTATAACATTAGAGATAAGAGGAGAAAAAAATCTTCTTTCTTCCCTCTCCTTACTCTTTATAGTTTATAATACCCAAGTTGAATCCAAAACTAACGCTGTCCGATATAAAAACAGCCAAACATTCGCGGAAGAATTTGTGTGTGTTGGGTTGAGGAACTTTACCCAAACAAAACCCCATAGGAATGTTTGTAGGTTGGGTTGAGGAACTTTACCCAACTTCAGGAATTCTACCCAACAAAACCGTACATATGTTCGGTTTTTTTCCTTATATATTGAAGCGTGAATGATTGCAAATCTCACTTTCTAAGTAGATTCGCACTCCTGCATTCTAGAAATACAAAATTTTCATGACTTGCACCGTATAAATACATATTCCAAAAAGTTATATATGTTTGTTATAAAACATAGTTATTACTAGCGTAACCCATGTATCAATAGAAGACAATCTTTGTATAGCTAAAAACCTGTACTGAAAAAAAATTTATTCCGATCTTGTTTGTCTGTGACAAATTTGGGGAATCTTAGGAATAGCAAATAACCACACTCAGTGGTTAGGTAGATTACAGCATCTAGCGATTATTAAGGTAACGGTGGCAATGGTAGAGCCTGAAAACAAATTGTTTACCCTTAAGGATGGTTGGGCTTCTCAAGAATCGCGAGAACAGCAACGTCTTAAGGCATTATCCGATTTAGGTTTGCGTCAACCAGAGACAATTCCAGTTTTTGAAGAAGCTACTCAGACTGCTGCACTCAGGTGTGAAACACGGCTGCGGCGACGATAGTTGGTGGGTAGCTGCCTGCTAAAATAGCTCGGTGCCAGGTTTATATTTTCACCAAAAAGCCTCTCTAATTTAGAGAGGCTTTTTGTTTGGTTTTTAATACAACGTAATAACGTAATATAGAAGAACCATATTGTTCTGAAGTTCCTAAAAGGTTTGCCCTTCATCCTTTGCCTTAAGGTCGAGTGAAATATCTTTATAATAATTCTTAAGCTAAACTCGAAAGCATATATGGTTAGTACATCCGCTAAACCAAGCAATATTCCCCCAGAAGCTACCTTGGCAGAACAGAGAGTAGTTTTTCACAACATCAGTTGGCAAGCTTACGAGCAAATTTTAGCAGCACTCGGTGAAGGTCGTTCGTCTCGACTTACATATGACCAAGGCACTTTAGAAATTTCCATGCCCCTAGAAGAACACGAACGTGCTACCAGATTAATTGAACTGTTCATACGTATTTTGGTAGTAGAACTTGGTTTAAAAATCAAAACAATGGGGTCAACTACCTTAAATCGTCCCGATCTAGAAAAAAGTGCCGAACCTGACAACTGTTACTACATTCAAAATCAACCTAAAGTGGCAGGGAAAAAGGTCGATCTCAATCAAGACCCCCCACCAGATTTGATTGTGGAAGTAGATATTACCCACACTGATATCAATAAACTAAATTTGTATGCCAGTATGGGTGTACGAGAATTCTGGCGTTATAACGGTCAAGAGTTGCGAATTTATCAACTTCAGGAACATCAGTATATTGAGGTAGAAAACAGTCCTACGTTTTCTTGGGAAATTAAAGAACGGCTTTACCAATTTCTCCAAGAATGTCACATTGATGAAGTGGAAGCTGAAATATCTTTCCGCGCTTGGGTTAAACAGCAAGTACAGTGTTAGAGTAACCCGGAAATTTATAGAGAATGCCCAAAGCACTCTCTTGTCTGATAACGGGCATCTGTTTTACCAAGCTGTCTGTCCAAAAGACATCTCCAGAAATGATTTAAGGGCTCTCGACCGTTCCGCCCCTACCAGGCGTAGATCTAGCGAAGCTACCAAGGGTTTTGACAAACGCATAATTAATTTTCACCAGATGTCTAAAGGTCAGGAGGGACGCGATCGCACTTATCATCCAAAACTCTTTTTTGTATTATAATCGTATTACAATAATATATACAGACAGATTGAGAAGTAGAAGAAGGAATGTCTCCATATCCTTTCAACCTCCTTAAAACGAAAGTAGTAAGGAAAACACTACCTGTATATTCGTAATTTCCACAAAAGAGCCAGAGTTGGTTTTTGTCACAATATCAATTAGAAGTGTTATGAAAGTTTAAATTATTCATTGTAAAATTGTATAAAAGAGAACATCACTGCTAGATTAAACTACTTAAGTTGAGTGTAGAGTTTGATAAATTATTCCGTTGCTTCTGATTAAGACATAACAAACCCATACTCTCTACTTTCATTGCTCTCGTTCTTATCAAAACCACGTTAAAATCATGCAAATGACAGAGGATCTCCAAAAGTTACTGGAGATTTTGCCACCAGAAATTCAAAAGGTTACACAAGAGCATCCACAGCGCAACGATTTGATTGAAATTGTTTTGGATTTGGGTCGGCGTCCGGAAGCTCGCTTTCCAAACAAAGCAGAGTATCTTTCTGAAACAGCAGTTACCCGAGAACATCTCAAATATTGTACCCAAAGGGTAGGAGAGTTTGGCGGAGATAACCGTGCCGGAATTGAACAAACTCTACACCGCATCAGTGCTATTAGAAACCGTACAGGGGATGTTATAGGTCTGACCTGCCGTGTCGGTCGGGCAGTTTATGGCACTATTCACATTATCCGCGACTTAGTAGAAAGCGGTCAATCCATTCTAATGTTAGGTCGCCCTGGAGTAGGTAAAACCACAGCTTTGCGAGAAATTGCTCGTGTTTTAGCAGACGATTTCAATAAACGCGTGGTAATTATTGATACATCAAACGAAATTGCAGGCGATGGAGATGTACCTCATCCAGCAATCGGTCGGGCAAGACGGATGCAAGTAGCCCGTCCAGAACTTCAGCATCAGGTGATGATTGAGGCAGTGGAAAACCATATGCCCGAAGTCATCGTTATTGATGAAATTGGTACAGAACTAGAAGCTGTGGCTGCTCGTACCATTGCTGAACGTGGAGTGCAACTTGTAGGTACTGCTCACGGTAACGAAATTGAAAACTTGATTAAAAACCCCACATTGTCCGATTTAGTTGGTGGCATCCAATCAGTCACCTTAGGGGATGAAGAAGCAAGACGGCGACGCACTCAAAAGACAGTTTTGGAACGAAAAGCTCCGCCTACTTTTGATATTGCAATAGAAATGTTGGAACGGCAACGCTGGGTAGTACACAGAAGTGTTGCTGACACGATAGATAGTTTACTTAGAGGACATCAGCCGAATCCCGAAGTGAGAACTGTCAATGAAAACGGTCAGGTTACAATTACACGAGAGTTACCCAGCGACTCTAACGAATCTTCTGACTTTCCCAACCAGCCCTATAGAAGACCAAAAACCGGGAAAATACTGCAATTTTCCCAGATGCAAAACCAACATGGCATTTCAGGAGAACAAGAATTTGAACCTTCCTTAGATCGATCCTTTAAGCAATTCAGACAGTTTGCTGGTGAGCAACCAGATGTCAAGGGAGAATACGAGTTATGCTACGTTTACCCTTACGGCATTAGTTACCACCAGTTGGAAACAGTTATTCGCGAGTTGAGCTTGCCAGTGGTGCTAACAAAGGATATCAACAGTGCCCAAGCTATTGTGGCGCTGCGATCGCATACAAGAAAACACTCCAATTTAAGGCGCATGGCAGAAGACCATCAAGTACCCCTCTTCACCATGAAAGCCAATTCCTTCACTCAAATTACCAGAACTTTACAGCAAGTCTTGGGTATAGAAGAACTGAGTACAGACGATGAACCCGAAGGGAACCGATTTGTGCGAGGTGGAAGTGAAGATGAAATTGATGCCTTAGAAGAAGCCAGACTTGCGGTGGAAGAGATTGTGATTCCCAAGAAACAGCCCGTGGAATTACTTCCTCGTTCTGCTAAAGTTCGTGCAATGCAACACGAATTGGTTGAACGGTACAATCTCAAATCCCAAAGCTTTGGTGAAGAACCTTTCCGCAGGTTGCGAATTTATCCAGCTTGACACTCCTCGCCCTTTAGGAATCGGGGATTCTAAAGACCTCTCAGTCTTTATATAGCGTTTCTCACTTGAATTTAATACAGTCAGTAGACCGAAAAATGAGTGCGATCGCTTCGCAAAACTTTTCGGTCTACTAAATTTGGTGCAACGATTGCCACTCCCATTGCCGGGATTACTGATTTTACTAATAACGCTCTAGATTTAGGAAGTAAATTAGGAATTGAACTTCAGCTTCCCTCTGTTCCCTGATAGGTAGGGCTTTGCGATCGCACCAACAACAAAGGGATGCTATCGCCGTATATTACGAAAAAATAAGGGTTATAATCTTTGTTTACATTCCTTAACATAACTGCTTTTATTTCCGCCGACCTAGTTAACTAGTAGAATTGCTAACGTTACAATTTAAAAAATTTAATGACGTTCGGTTCCATGAATTCTTCCACAAACCAAGTTTATCCAGTTATTTGGCACAACGACTCTGTTTCGCTGATAGACCAAACCCGCTTGCCAAATGAGTACACATTTGTAGAAATCAGCCGTTGCGAAGATATGGCGCAAGCGATCAAAACTATGATTGTGCGAGGCGCACCAGCAATTGGAGTAGCGGCGGCATACGGAATGTATCTTGGCGCAAGGGAAATTGAAACTGGCGATCGCGATAAGTTTTTGAACGGTTTGGAGAAAGTTGCAGAACTCTTGCGCTCAACACGCCCAACAGCAGTGAATTTATTTTGGGCAATTTCGCGGATGATGAAAAGCGCTTACGAAACTATTGGCACCATTGAAGAGATAAAACAAACACTTTTAAAAACTGCCCACAGCATTAATTTAGAAGATTTGCAAACTTGTCATGCAATTGGTGACAACGGTCTTTCCGTATTACCTACTACTCCAGAACAGCTTACCATTCTGACCCACTGTAATGCAGGTGCGTTAGCAACAGCAGGTTACGGAACTGCTTTAGGTGTCGTGCGTTCTGCATTTCGAGAAGGGCGTTTAGCAAGAGTATTTGCTGACGAAACTCGCCCTCGCTTGCAAGGAGCAAGATTAACTGCTTGGGAGTGTGTCCAAGAAGGGATTCCAGTAACAGTCATTACCGATAGCATGGCTGCTCACTGCATGAAGCAGGGTTTGATAGATGTTGTGGTTGTTGGCGCTGACAGAATTGCTGCCAATGGAGACACAGCCAACAAAATTGGCACCTATAGTTTAGCACTTGTAGCTAAAGCACATAATATTCCATTCTATGTTGCTGCACCCCTTTCCACCATTGATTTTTCTTTATCTAATGGCAGCAAAATCCCCATTGAAGAGCGCAATCCCGAGGAAATCTATAAAGTTGGAGATACAATGCTTACACCAACAGGTGTGGAATTTTACAATCCAGCTTTTGATGTGACACCAGCTGAATTAATTACAGGAATCATTACAGAGCATGGTACATTTGCCCCTGGAGAGTTAATAAAATCCCAGGAAAAAATCTTGGCTTAACCGCAATAGCTGTTAAACTTGATACCTATAAAACGGGATAAGTAGGATTGTTAATTAGATAGGTGAACGAGCCAGCAAGAAATTGCTTTGCTCGTTTATCATTATTATTTTCACCGATTTCTAGAACCTTAAACCAACCCCACCTTGTAAAGAGAAAGCTGTACCACCATCACGGATAGCATCAAAAGCAATGATGGCATTGCCAAATATAACAGTGTTGCTATTCGGAACCATGTAATCAACTCCGGGTTGCAAAGCAAAGCTGATTTTATTACCAACAGGAGATGGGTCATCACCACTAGCAAGTACAACCCCAGCCCCCAAGTAAGCATCTGTTTGCCAGTTGAGGGGAACATCATAAGACACTGTTGGAACCAGGGCTGCACTCCTACCAAGAAAAGCTTGAGCGCGGAGAGAAATTGGCAATTCTAGAAATTTGTAGCGACCGGCGATGACCGCTCCTACTTGAACGCCATCTCCAAACCCAACTGCTGGACCTACACCAACATAGCTGCCATATGCGACCTGAGCCTGTGCGGGTTGGGTGAATTGGGCAAAACTTAAAACTGAACTAGCGGCAACAACCGAGACTAAATACTTTATGTGCTTCATTCCCCCCACTCCTCACATAATTCATCACACTATTGTAGATTTCTGTTTTGTATTTTGGTAGTGGTTAGTGGTTAGTAGTTAGTGGTTAAGAGCAACTAACGACTCACTACTAACCAAGAACCTCCTATGGACAACGAGGATGAATGCCTCCTTGAGTACAAATGTATGCTATCTGCTTGGGATCTAAATTCTTCACTTGAGTAAAATCAACTCCCTCCACTACAGCAGATTGCGTACCCAGACTTGGGGTTTGTACAAACTGATCTGTGGGGTCTTGTCTGTTGGGAGAAAGAATAGCCCCCTGAAAATCAGCCCCATTCAAATTTGCGCCCCGCAAATCTGCAAGACTCAAGTCAGCATTTCGGAAGTTGGCATTCTGCAAATTAGCAGAGTTCAGGACAGCACCAGTCAGGCGAGTAGCACTCAGGTTGGCATCGCTAAGATTAGCACGATCTAAGTAAGCACCTGACAGATCCGAACCCTGCCAATCTGTTTTCATTAAATTAGCAAAAGATAATTGCGTACCTACAGCTATAACACGACCTAAACGAGCCGCATACATATCTGCTTCATTGAATTTGGCATCACCTAAATCTGCTCCAGTCAGGCTAGCATTTTGCAGGACTGCACCACGGAAATCCGCTCCTACAAGCTGGGCACTGCTGAGGTTAGCACCTAATAAACGTGCATTGGATAAGTTGGCTTTGTTAAGGGTAGCGCGACTCAAATCGGTACGAATCATTGAAACACGGCTGAGGTTAGCTTCCGTGAGATTAGCTTGCGTCATCCTTGCTTGACTGAGATCCGAAACCGAATCGTCATAAGTATCCCAACGACCATCCTCACCCAGTCCCCGGAAGCGACTGCCCTTAAAAGTGCCAAAGGATAAATTTGCACCTCTGAACTTAATTCCCCAAAGGTCAGCTTTGTCTAATATCAGTCTGAAAGAAGTATCTCCAGAGGCACTTTGACCGAGTTGGGTATTACTTAAATCCGAACCTTCTATCTTACCATGATATGCTGATAGAACTTTGTTAATTGCCCGTTGATTTGCATAAAGTTGTTGCTGTCGTACTTCTGGTACTTGAGATTTACTATTTCCATCTAATTCGCCAGCAAGAAACTGATTCGTCCGCTTTAAATCGGGGATGGCTTTGGGGCCAATGCCAACCAATGCTTGCTGAATTGCATCAATAAGTACGGGGTTCGTTTCTCTAACTAGGAGATCCACAAGATACTGAGTCGCCTGCGGGTCGTTGAAGGTACCCAGAGCTGATATTGCACTGCGGCGTTCCTCAACGCTAGCACTAGAGTCAGGGTTTAATTGTTTCACCATTGCCAGAAACTGTTCGCTGTTGCGCTGTTCGGTAACTCGCTGATTTTGCAAACTCTGTATATAGAGTTGCGTCCCAACTAAGGTGAGCAATAGTAAACCTATACTACCGATCGCAACTCCAAGCAGTGTCTGATTGGGATTTTGTTGTTGTATCCACTGCAAGAAATTGCGTCGCCATGACGCTTCAGGTGACATCACAACCGACGCAATAGAAGCTTCCTCATCTCCTTCCACCCACTGAGACTGAGCGCGTTTGCTATCTTTAGGGGAAGAGAGTGTAAAAGGCTTGTGGGCATCTACAGTATAAGTCCCAGCCAGGCGATCGTGGAGTGCGCGACGGTCTTGCTGCCAGGGGAAGCCCGTTCCTTCTAATAGCAGCACCACAGTAGCCAAGCTCATGAAAGCACTGAAATTGGGGAATAAAAAGCTGTAACGCCACAGAAGGTATGCGACAGACATCGGTACAGCCCAACGACCAAGTCCTTCCCTTATCAAAACTGGTCCCAAACCGGGTGGTTTCCCGTCTGAGGAGACAACTTTAATTTCAAACCACCGTTTGGGCAGCGTGCTTCCTGTTTTCGCTAGTAAGTACAATTGCCAGCCCGAGAGTGTCAAAGGCACTAACAAGGATACTGTCCACAAGAAATCTGTGGGCCATGCTACGTTACGAACACCATAGCTCACTGGTAAAGCAAGTGGACGGGCGATCGCACGTTCTGTTTGTACCAGCACGGGATTGAGTGGTACGCGGTTTACATCACTTCTAGAATTTACATATGCACCAAGACTGAAGGGAATCAACCCACTAGTCACCACCAGTGTCACTTCTGCTGCCCAAGCCGCAATGCGTCTTGTTGTCAAGGGTAGAGAGCTAGATGTTCCCTGTTCTTTTGCGTTATTATGTCTCCTCACAATTGGGTTTGCCATTAGATAATTTCCTTTAACTTTATTTCTACGTCACTCTCGCCTCGTTTAAAAAACTACCGCTTAATTTGAGAGTTACTTGATACGAAAAATTTGTATCCAAGGTACACTAAGATTGACAAGATTGCCAGACTAATAACAGCAGAAACGAGTTTAAAAACTGCTTGCAGGATAGAAAATCCCAACACAAAGCCAACACCCACAATCGCTAGCTTTCCTATAGGAGACTGACTTTTGAACCAAGCTATAAATTTCTCTATGGGTTTTGAGTAAAATCTGGGAAACCCCTTAGGCGATGGTGTCACTTCTCGCGATTGTGGGCTGACTGCAGATTGGGAATTGATTTCCGCCTCTAGCTTTTGGAGGCGACGCTGCAAGTCATCTTGTGGTTGGGAACTCATGTTTTTTTACCTCAGCTAGGACACTTTGCGATCGACTTGCCAACTCTTATCTCAAGGATTGGCAGTTGACATCTGTGATTTTAGCGAAATTTTTTAAGTTTAAAAATCGCTCCTAGTAGTTAAGGTTCTAGCTTCTGGCATTACCGTTGCTCAGAAACTTTATTTTTTTTAATATATGATTTGTTTGAGAATTTATTCATAAAAAAATAAAAACAAATTAGGAACAGGGAACAGTGAAAATCCGTCTTTTGGACTAGAGAAAGGTGTATTAATAATCGCTTTATAAAAGTTGGGGAGCATGATGATATTATGAAGAAGTGCAAGCTACCAAAGAGTATTACCATAGCGTTAGCGATCGCTTTAGGTCTCACTAATGCTGGTTTAGCGCAAGGAGAAGTAGTGCAAGTTAGCCCTAAATTGCAGCCCGATCCGTTAGTTGTGAATGGTACATCTGGAGGAACGCAGGACAGCAACTGTGGCAAGATTGCTGCTAAACCCAGTCAAGTGATAAGGATTACACAATCGCTACCTTACCTGAGATTAACAGTTGAAAGCGGTGGCAAGCCAACTCTATTAATTGATGGTCCGGGGGGACGTTTCTGTGTGTTAGCAGATACTTACTCTGGAGGCAAGCCAGAAATTTCTGGTTTCTGGCAAGAGGGCAACTACGCTTTGTATGTGGGTGAGTTATCCCAAGGACAGTATAACTATACCCTCTCCATCTCGCAACAAAAGCCGAATAAAAGTGCTAAATAGCTGAAAGGGTTAGTGGTGAGTGGTGAGTGGTGAGTGGTGAGTGGTTAGTGGTTGGTGGTTGGTGGTTGGTGGTTAAAAGCTTCCCAATAAAAAATATCCCAAAATTTCTTGTGGAACGGGCGTCTCGCCCGTTAAGATCGAGGGCAAGCAAGGGTGTTGTGACTGTGACTGAAAGATTGCCGAATCCAAAATAGCGCGATGGCACTCGCGTGCCTGCCGTTGACTAGCAAAGGGCAGCAGACGAAAGCCTAATGCTAAAAGACGGTGAGAGGTTAGTAAAGCGCAATCTCGACGGAGGGTTGAAACTTATTTTAAAAAGATCTATAATGAATGAAAAGCACACTGAGGTTCCGAACAACGTCGCTCTGCGATGCTACGGCTGAAAAGTCTAGGCTCAGTGTGTTTTTATTTTATTGTAGGGTCAATTCCCATATATTGAAGCTTTTAGCAAAGTAGGTAGTTTGATTTAGTGGTTGCCCCAAATTTTCTTCAAGGTGCTGAACAACTTTTCTTTTTGCATCAATTCTTGAACTAGTTTCGGTTTTTGACTTGTTCCATGAAAAGCTTACAGAACCTAGAATCACATCTGCCATTTGCAAAAGCAATTCCGCTTTTGAGTCTTGAGGTTGGATAGTCTTCACAGGTTCCTGAACATCTGGCAGACAAGTTTGTAACCTTTTGTGTAACTTCGGAACCATCCGGGGGTTCTTTGTTCTAATTGCATCAATGGTAATATGAAATTTGCGGTCTGAACAATAATGTTTTTTTAAGACAGAAGCTAAAAAAGTATAATAAAACTGAAAAAAACCGATTTCAGAGTCCCCTTGGCTAAATTTTAGATGGTCAATTTTTGAGTGAGGTATTAATATTACATCAAAACAGACGCGTCGATATATTCTAGGTGTCTGAAGCCCCCGTTTATAAGAGCATTTCTGCTCATAAAAATTACAAAAGATACTACACAATTCTTGATATACCTCAATATTGTTATCTCTTATATCTGAAAAATGAAATTCAAAATCATTTTGGAGATTGTGTTTGTTTTTTAACACTTGAATAGCTTTACGAACTTCTTTGGAGGTTTCTTTGTCTGTGACAATTCCTCCAATGAGCAGGTATGGGCCTTGATCGGGCTGAGTGCAGCTTTCGTCAGTATATATCCTCATTTGGTAATCGTTTTTTGTAAAAAATCATTTAGTCTATGACTATACGCTAAGTAAATGTAATGGTAAAGACTAAGTTTATTCAATGTTCAATCTGTTTTAATTGCCCCAAACAAACGCAAACGCTGACTTTGCTTCTCAGCCGGAAGCCCAATGTTAAATTGAGAAAAGCATGCGCTAAGAACCCGCATCTCTTCCCAAACCGACATGGGCTAGGTCATATCCACAAGCGCAGTGCCGACCGGATAATGGGTGAAACCTTAGAGCAAGCGCAGCCTTGCTGCCCTAGAGCAAGTATCTTGGTATGCTGTCGTGATGCAAACCTATCGACAAAAATTTGCCAACTTTCAACAAGTCGAGTCTGATTTCTTTTCAGCAATGACACATATTGATGAAACAGTCTATGAAATGTTTGGGCTCAGTGACAAGGAGAAAACCCACATTGAAACCCGTCTTGCCAGTTTTCCACTCAACAAACTATAGCCTCGCTATTCTTGGCAAACGGTTAAACCTAGATCCATTAAGGCTTACACAAGCGATCGCTTTGCATGAAACAACTCACGGATGGCACGGAGTGCAGAGCTGAGATCTGTGAAAAATAAAGCAGCCGATCTTCATCGATAGTGTCTAGAAGCCAATTATCATAACAAATCCGGGTTAGCTCTCCTTTTATCTTCTTTGTCTTCTCTTGGCGCTCTTTGCGTCTTGGCGGTTTCATAAAAAAGGGGTTTATAAACCGGATTTAGTATCAGATAATTTCTCCAGTCTATTCCAGCAAGAAGCATCTGAGCACGGTGATGAGATTATGTGTGCTCGACTGACTTAGTCAATTAGTTAACGGTGGGCAGTGCCCACCCTACGAAACTACTACGAAACTACTACTTCGCTTGGAACGGTTGTGGCAATGCACTAGATAACAAAGAGGTGAACAAAAAAGCGGCGATCGCTGACTGAGAAAAATAGTAGCGATCGCTTTACCAGCATTCCTTAGGTGACATTCACGGCAAATCTTCGCCTAAGGGGAAGGAATGATAGGTTATATCCGCGTTTTATGGATTATTAGGCAATACGGTTCGGGCAACAAGAACCCCAGTTTTTCAAAGAAACCAGGGTTCTAAAACTCGTGATGTTCAGAAAATCATCTCAAGATATGCTGTTGATGTATTTTAATACTTCTTGTGGTGAACTGGAACTAGGAATAGACTTTACTACTTCACCGTTTTTAAAGACGAGGACTGAAGGAGTGGGAATGCGAAGTTCCCCGTCTCTTTTCAATAAATCTGCGTATCTGCCAAAGACATCTTTGCTTAAGTTAATGCTGCTGTTCCAGTATTCTGTGTCTTTACTGAAGTTAACTTCACCAATTTTATATTTATCAAAAAAATTAGGTACAGATGAATTAATAGCATCAGTTAAACTAGTAATTAAGTTGTTATTAGCCTCGGTTTCATCCTCTCTTGTAAGAAGTATAAACACAGGTGAGCCAGACTTTAGTACTTCAGTGTCAAAATTGCTTTTATCAATACTTGTTAGATTCGTTGAAACATTGAATGCGATCGCTACAGGTGTTAATGCATTTGATGAATCTGCAATTGCAGAAGGGGTGAATGCCATAAAGCTACTTGCAATTAACACTACGAACAAAAACGTTAAATATTGTTTAATTTTGGTCAGAAATTTCATGATATTTATTGACTCAACTTTGTCGATTACATATTTCCATAGCTTTTACAAAAATGCAAGGACAGTTAAGACAGTTAAGACAGTTAAGAAACCCGCACATAAAACTTTATTTTAGCTTAATAATTAATATTCCCCATACCCTCCTCATAACGACCTCACCCAGGGCGAAATCATCTTGATTCTAAGCTGGGTGACGAGGTGAGGTATCAGATAATTTCTCCAGGCTACTTCAGAAAAAGTATCTGAGCATGGTAATGGGATTATGTGTGCTCGACTGACTTTTTCTGTTAGCTGACATTTTGCAACTTCTTAATTAGTGAACGGTGGGCAGTGCCCACCCTACGATACTTGACTGATTTTTTATATCAGCTTAAAAAAGCAGCTAAAGAAGTCATTGTTGCTGGCTGAGACAAAAGCAATGTTTGAATTTGTGTTTCTTTTTCCGATGGGCAATGGCTAGCATTTGATTTCACATTAGATGGCAAAATTTCTTCCCAAATAACAGTTTCCACGTCCAACAATCTTGCCAATGCTTCAGTTGTTTGTTTCGTGTTAAACAGTAATTGCCGCACCTGTATTTGCTGGTCATTAAGTGCGGGCATAGCTTCTACTTGAATATTTTCTCCCTCAGAAGTCGCCTGCTGAGAATTTTGTTCCCTAGCAATCCAAGAAGGTTGCCATTTGTCAAAATCACTTAATTGTTGCGGGAAATTTGTTGCTGCTTCTTTAAGCAACACGGGCAAAATCTGGGTATGGGGTCGCAAACGTAAAATTAAGCTGGGTAGCCAGGGCAGCAAAACTGGGTCTGGAACTGAAGCAAATAGTTTACTCAAAAGTTCTACGACAAACCGATTTATCCGAGGGGCAAAGTTCAACGCTAGGATAAACCCATTGAGATAATCGGGAAATGCTGGTATCAACATTTCGTTGTTGAGGACTTGGTTAAAGAAGTCGCGAATTTGTTCTAAGGTTCGCAAAGAAAGCAGCCATTCGGTTGTCCATAACAAACCCAGTTTTGCCGGATCTTCCAATTCCTGACTTGCTTGTTGTACGCCAATTAATAACTGGCTTCGGTTGCAGCCTAGGGATAGTGCCAAACTTTCCAAGGTGAAAATAAAGCCCAGCATCCCGGCAATTTGTTCGGGTGAAGTTCCCCGGTCTACAAAGGCTTGGGGGAGAAGGGTTGCGTAGTGTCCGTAACCTGTAACGACAAACCGTTCAATCCAATTTGGCAATCCTGTTGGTGTGGTGCGATAGTAATGTACCAAACGACGCACTCGCTCAAAGATTTTAGGTGCGTCTTCTGCCCCTGTTTCCTGTTTCAGTAATGCGATCGCGTGTTCTCCCAACTCTTGAGTTAACCGTGGGCTGTAAAGGTATAAAATACTATCTTCAGCAGCTTCTAAAACAGCGCTGGTTTTTGCTTGATTTGCGAAAGCAAACTGCTTGAGCCTTTGTTCCAAGACTTGCTCGATAGTCACCCCTTCATAACCCAGCATGATAATGTCGCGCTGGTTCTTACCAATGCGAATCTCCCAGGATTCCTGCAATGGCTTGGAACCAAGAGCCCTCTCTCCCATAATCGGTTGCACGAGACGATCGCCCACCAAATAATGAAGCCGCCACAGAACGTCAGAACACGCCAACAATTCAGGTTGTTGCTTGAAGTCCATTAAGGCGCGTTGATTGGTTTGACTCAGTAAGTCCACTCCAAGTGGTGTTAACCGATTGTAGACATCCTGGGCTAATGGCGGTAGGGACGCATAGCCCACCGTACCAATGCGATCGCCCCCCAAAAGAATTTGACAAAGTTGATAGATATTGCGTTTCTTCGGGGTACGGTCTTTTTCCAAACAGGTAATAGCTGCATCTTGGAAATCATAGGGGGTTGGATGGAGCCGATTTCGCATTGCAGCCAGCAGCATAGATGTTTGATATACGGCTATAGAATCAGCCGTACTTGCGAGGTATCCATTATTACGTGCCGAGGCGACAATACTGGCACACCACTGTAATAACTGTTCTGTATCTGCTTCTGCAAATTCCGGCGGACGAGAGAGGAAACTCACAAGCGAGGAGGCTAGGCGTTCCCTTTGGGGTTGGGGGGAAGATTCTTCTTGAGTGTTTGCGTCTTTGAGTTGCCTTATTTCCTTATCTCCTTTTTTCTTCAGGATAAAAGGTTGTAACTTAGACACCTTTAAACTCTTTTTCCAAGTGGTTTCAGCCAGAGAAATCGTACCAGCCGGATGGCTGAACTGGTATTCAATTGCCGCAAAACTAGAAGGAATTAACCCATACAGCCATTTTGTTTGAGTGACTTCTGGAATTTCCCAAATAGTATCATTTGCAACTCCAAACTCAGCAACTTCACTAGCAGCGTGGGCGGCTCCACATATATAGATAGCTTCATGAGGAGCAATCTTATTAGCCTTCATGTGCTGCTTAATGCGAGTCCACATATATCGCTCCCGCAGGCGATCGTTTTCTACATCTTTTTCGTTTCTCCCCAATCGCCGCATCAAACTACCAATCAGAAACATCACCTGACGGTAAGTTTCATAATCAGCACCGATAATTGCCTGCTCAACATATTGATCCCACCATTCCGCAAAGTGCCGCGTATTGGAATTTCGCAGCAAAAACATCAGAAACTGGTCAAACTTGGGCACAAGGCTGCCAACTTCCACCCCAACAGCCGTACCGTGCATCTTGGCTTCATCTGAGGGCGGTTCTTCTGGTTCTTCTGGCTCTTCCCGATTTTCAACCTCTTGAGGTTCCCATTGAAAGATAAAATCAACTGCCCGATCCACAAACACCAGTTGGGTTTTTGGGTGCTGTAAGGTATAAGCGATCGCTTGATACTCAGCGGAAGCTTCCGTTAAAGGAGCAACTGCACTCAAGGGCATTAACTTGGGCGAAAAAGTTTTGGATTCAGCAGCAAAAGCTTGTAACGCCACAGGTAATTTACAATCTTGCAAATGCTCTACAACAGGCAGCAAATCCTCACACATTTCCAGGTAAATTGCTTTCAAAGGCTTTTCGTGCAGCCGTCGCACCATTTGTAAAGCTGAGGATGGTGAGTGGTGACACACGGGAAAAATTTCTAACGGTTCAGCCGCAGCCCTTTCCACATCCTTAACCATAGCTGCTAGGAATTCGCTCAAAGGTTGAGCATCTGTCGCAAACTTTTCTGCGGCATCAAGTAGCTGTTGTTGGAGAGGTGCCAGTGTTTGAGGAAGTTTGACCATTGTTTGTAGAGCGTAAAAAATTTGCTTTGATTGAGTTATTTCTTGACCAATCCCATCGCCTGCTTACCGCCTTCCAGAAATTGCGCCCACTCTCCCTTTTGTTCTTTGCTGCGTTTCTCGACAACCGCATGCCAAAACTGGTTAAGTACGGAAACATCTTCAGGTAAGCGACGCACCAGTGTCCCAACAAGGGAACTCGCCAGTGTCCCTGCATCTAAAGTTGTTGCGCCAAAGTAGCGACTGTGGAGAATAGCATCTTCTAACACGCCAATTTGCTCGGCTGTTGATAGGGCAGATTCCAATCGTTGGTCGTCAGAACTTGCAGCCGCGCTGGTTTCTCGTAAATCGGCAAAGGTTTGCAGCAGTACGTCGAGTAATGTCGGTGGGATGTCAACGTCAAAACCATGTCGGCTCATCAGTTCCTTGGTGCGGAAGAGGATAATTTCTTTCTCTTGTTTTTTGTTTGTCACCACAGGCATGTGAACAAAGTTGAAGCGGCGTTTTAGGGCAGAAGAGAGTTCATTCACACCTCTATCTCGGCTGTTAGCTGTGGCTATGACATTAAAGCCTGGTTGGGCAAAGGCAATGTTGTCTGCCTTGAGTTCCGGAATAGAGATATACTTTTCGCTCAAGATGGAAATGAGGGCGTCTTGTACGTCAGATGTACACCGGGTTAATTCCTCAAAACGTCCCATTGCACCAGCGTGCATGGCTGTCATAATTGGGGAGGGAATGAGGGATTCGCGGGATTGACCGGCAGCAATCACCATTGCGACGTTCCAAGAATATTTAATTTGGTCTTCAGTGGTTCCGGCGGTTCCCTGAACGACGTAGGTGGAGTTACCGGAAATGGCTGCAGCAAGTAGTTCCGCCAGCCAGCTTTTTCCCGTACCGGGATCGCCAATGAGTAATAATCCTCTATCGGAAGCAAGGGTGACGATCGCTCTTTCGGCTATTCCTGGGTCGCCATACCATTTTTGTTCTATAGGGCGATCGAGTTTTTGGGAGGGAGTGCTGCCCAGGACAAATGTTCTTACCATTTGTGGCGAAAGTCGCCAGGAGAAAGGTTTGCTTCCTTTGTCGATAGAGGCTAGATAGTCGAGTTCTTCTTTGTATTTGGTTTCGGCGGGTTGCCGTAGCATGGTTGTGGTGGAGGTGGGGGTTTTTGTTTTTGCCATTTTTTTAATTTGTGTGAAAGATTTATAGTAGTGGGGGCGTTCGCGAGTGCGTGCCGACGAAGGAGGCATACGGTTGTTCGCCCTTACTCATTCTTATGTTTCAGATGCAAACTCAACTTTGTTATACAGGTCGAGAAGTGATATTTGGAAAGGAACTGAAGTTAGAGATAGCACAGCATTGTCACCTTCATAACTGAAAAATAGCCATTTATCACCTTCAGCTTTTGAGTACTGTTCTGCATAAATTTCTGTTTGCGAAATTAGGATATATTCTCTTAATGAGGGAATTGCATGATAGAGTTTGAATTTACCGACTCTGTCATATTTCTCTGTAGATTCTGAGATAAGTTCTGCGATCGCAATCGGGTTGGTAATTGTATCTCTACGCCCTTCTGCCAACTCTATCTGACCGGAAACGACCATAACATCAGGATATGTATATAAGCGATTGTTGGGAATCCACAAGCGCATATCACTCATAAAGACATCGTAGGGTTGCTTTTTGAGAGCAAAGTTGAGTGCAGCATAAAAGTTGCCTGCTATCTTATTGTGATTTGGGTTTCCGCCCGCTACAGAAAATATTTGACCGTTGTAATATTCACTTCTAAAATTTGCAGCAGTTTCTAGCTCTAGATACTCTTCTGGTTTGTAGTAGTATTCTTGCTTGGCTTGCATATCTCATTAAGTCACTATTACCTTCTTTAATTCTTGTATTAATTTCTTGGGGCTGCCAGTTAAAATTGGCGTGCCCAATTCTTTGAGTTTGTCGCGAAACCATTGGTTTACACTAAAGTACCCAGAACTGGTGACAGCCCCGACTGGAATAAAATGCAAACCCGATTCTTTGAGTGATTTAATGTAGTCATACAGGGCTTGGTCGCTACCACCTTCGTAAAAGTCGGAGATGAGGACGAGGGCTGTATTTTGTGGCTCAAGAATTTTCTGTGCTGCTTCTACGAGTGCTCCATAAATGTAGGTTCCGCCTCCTAATTGAGTGCGTAACAAAACTTCAAATGGGTCATGTACCCAGGGTGTTAGGTCTAGCACTTGTGTATCGAAGGCGATTAAGTGTACATCTACGTTGGGAATTCCAGCAAAAATTGAGGCAAGAATTGTACATTGCACCATTGCGTCTACCATCGAGCCTGATTGATCGACGACAACAATCATCCGGGTTGGTGTTTTCTTTTTAGCAGTATGGTGATAGTAAAGGCGGTCTACTAATAATCGCTGCTCTTGGGGACTCCAGTTGGTTAGGTTTTTCCAGATGGTGCGCTTTAAATCTAGATTGCGGAAAACTCTTTTGGGGGGAACTGAGCGATCGATTTTGCCAGTCACTGTTTGTGCCACTTGTAGCTTCAGAACTTCCGCTAATTCGTTAATAAATTGCTGAATCAGTCGTTTGGCATTTTTCAGGGAAGTACCTGACAAATTAGCTTTATCCCGTAGGAGTTGCTCGACTAATGCCATTGAGGGAGTGAGTTGGCTGGCTAGTCGGTCGTCTTTGAGCACTTCCCGCAGCGCCATCCGTTCAATGAGTTCGCCTTCCAGTGCTTTGAGGGTGGCACGTAACTGTTCTTCATCAACGGTAAAACCTTCTCCGATGCCCAGCCCTGCACCCATTCCACCACTACTACTACCCTGACCTGGAACCCTATTACCACCTCCACCTACACTTGTACCCGCACCACGTCCTGGTACACTTGTACCTGTACCATTTCCTGGCTTTTGTCCTCGCAGGCTACCTGGCGCACAGCCAAGTGCTTTTTCTAGATAACCCACATCTTTTAACCATTGAGCGTATTGTTGTGCGGTGATGACGCTGTTTTGGGTATTGGGACCAAAGGCATTTAGCAGGAGTTTGGAAAAGACTAACCCACGGCGCAGGGTGGCTGTCTCATCAGACGCGGAGAGTTCTCCATTTCCCGTGGTCTTTTCTAGCAGAGGAACTAGCTGTGTAAAATCAGGCTCTAGTTCTGGGTAACGATGCAGCAGGTTTTCTATGCTGATGTTGGGATCGAGAATGAGCCTTGGTAAGCCCAGTTCGTCTGCAATTTCAATGCTCATTCGCTCAAAGTTTGCCCCTTGTTCGGTATACCCAAACATAGCCGCGAGCATTCTCCAATACAGGACTTGACGCCTTTGAATAATGTCATTTGTCATTTGTCATTGGTCATTGGTAAAGCTGGCTGACGTATTTTTTAGCTCTTTTTCCGAAGCAAACGGCTGGCTCGTTCCTGTAAAGTAGCAACCGTGTTGGTTTTTGGCGGTGTCTTGAATATCTTGGCAGCGCTTTGACCTGTAAACATGGTTTTACCTTGTACGGTTGCTGCTAATGGTTGTACGGCCCAGCGTCCACCATCAAAGCGGAGGAGACCAAAAATTTCATTGGATTTACAAATAGCCTCTAGGTTGAGTTCTGATAACGGGCTGATGCGTTCAGTGGCAATTGGTAGCAAGCCTGCATCTTTCCAAGACAGGTTCAAGATGTTGTTCGTTTGAGCGATCGCATAATTATTTAAAAATACAGGTTCGGCAAGTTGTACGGGATGGCGATCGACAGGAGGAATGAGAGGGGGGGTGGTGCTATTTGTGGCATTGACTGCAAAGAACTCAGATGCTTTTTTCATCAAGTTATAGTAATCGCCTAGCTGGGCTTCACCTTGCCAAAGCAGATCCCCTGTTGGTAACAAAGGAACATCCTTGAGATGTAGCGCTCTATTTTCTGTAAAGGCATTGAGCAGAACACTAGCTTTGGGAAATAACAACCAGATTTGGTCTTTACTGATGACATCGACTTTGTAAGCAGAAAGGGTAGTTCTCACCAATTGAACTTGAGCATCAACCGTCAATAGCCCATAGGCGGTAAAGCTGACTAAATTGGCGTGATGGCGCAAATCTAAACCCAATAGTTCTAGTTTGCCCGAGACAAGCTTTGGCTCGTGAGTGACTGGCGGGCGTAAAGCACCTACCATCGCCTGCGTCCACAAATCAACCCAGCGGTAAACGGGAGTAGTGCTGCTGTCAGTCATGGGAACCCAATTCATGAGTTCGTTAAAAAATCCTGTTAATAGAGCAGCTTGCCGTATCAGCAGTGGTTCTGATTGAATTTGCTCAAGGGTTGACATGAAGGGGATTAAAGTTGATGCTTCAAGGCGGGCAAATCCCATTAAGGCAATTTCCATCAGCCAATGGCGAATACTCTCCAACCAAACTCGCAAATGTTCATTTTCCTTATCCCCCTTCTCCTGCTTGTCTCCCTTATCTCCCTCATCTACCCGTCCCATGACACTTCTAGCCTGCTGTTGCAAGATATCAAAAAGTGACCCTTGCAAACTTGCCCGTACAGCTGCCAAAACCGTGAAATGTTGCTCTACGAACTCATTGCTTTGAATAGCAGCGCAGGTTTTAGAGAGGGGTTGCTGGAGTGGTGTACCTGTAAATATTTGCTGAAGACTATTGAGTGTTTGCTGGTGTGGAGTATCAAGATTTGCAAAACCCGTGAGGAAGCATCGGTCAAATTCGGCAATCAAGTCGAAGGTTTCTTGAGTACCTTGGGGAAGTTGGTTCAGGGCACCTGGAAAAGCCATAGTTTTTTTCCTTTAAATAAACCAACTCATTTCGGGTAGGGGATGGTTGTTGGTCTCTAGTTCGAGGTAACGGAGGTAATTGAGAAAACGGCTAAAAACTTCGCTAGCAGGTTCTTTTTTCAATGTACCTGCGCGGGCAAGAATATCGTTTGTTGTCTTAATTTGACTGAGGTCGCCAGGAACTTTGAGAGTATTGGCAACTTGCTCAATGCCATAGGAGACAGTAGCTTCTGTGAGCAAGGCTTGCAAATGCTTGCACGGGTAGCCGCGCAAACCGCCACAGGGACGATTGTTATTGGTGCTGCAATAGTAATCTAGAGTTTTGGCTTCAAAAAAGGAAACATACACCCGTTCAATATCAGAACCGCTGGAAACCACTCCCTGCAAGCGCCCGTTAAACAGTTCAACAAAGGGGACGTCTTTGACGTCTCGCTTGCCAAAAACGGGGTTGCGTTCGGGGTGAGTGAAGGATGAGTTAGGCATATAAAGCAGCACTCACGGTTGTGTAAAAGTTCAGTATATTCTGTGTCTGGATATACTGCCCACCTATATTTATTAATTTGTCATTAGAGCTACCCTGTAATGAGTGGTTAACGCCAGCACCATGAAATTCGTCTAGTGATAATTTTTGTTATATTGCCTGCATCTTCCTGTTTGTCGGCGTTTAAAGTATTTCCTGCCACAAATTATCAGTTAAATTTTGTTAAGATTAAACTCGGTACTCACACTTTCGCCTAAAGAGCCTATACTCTACCTTGGAGACATTCAATGCTGCGACTCGAACATATAAGTAAAATTTACCCTACAGGCGAAGTTCTCAAGGATATCAACTGGGAAGTAAAACCAGGCGATCGCATAGGTTTAGTTGGGGTCAACGGTGCCGGAAAATCGACTCAACTCAAGATTATCTCTGGGGAAATCGACCCAACTGCGGGCGAAGTGATTCGTCCTGCTAGCTTACACATTGCTTATCTCAATCAAGAGTTTGAGGTCGATCCGACTCGCACCGTTCGAGAAGAATTTTGGACAGTTTTCAAAGCAGCAAATCAAGTGCAGCAAGAATTGGCGCAGGTGCAGCGGGACATGGAAAGCGCCAATCCAGAGGAACTCGACCGACTGATTAACAAGTTAGACCGCCTCCACCGACAGTTTGAAGCATTAGATGGCTACGTCTTAGAAACAAGAATCGGGAAAATCTTACCAGAAATGGGTTTTCAGTTAGAAGATGGCGACCGTCTGGTGAGTGCTTTTAGTGGCGGTTGGCAAATGCGGATGGGTTTGGGCAAAATTCTTTTACAAGAACCGGATTTGTTGCTACTGGACGAGCCTACCAACCACTTAGACCTTGAAACCATTGAGTGGTTGGAAAACTATCTCAAAGGTCTAACGACCCCAATGGTAATTGTTTCTCATGACCGGGAATTCTTAGACCGACTCTGCACCCAAATTGTGGAAACCGAACGTGGAGTCTCTACTACATACCTTGGCAACTATTCGTCATATTTGCAACAAAAAGCAGAAAATCAAGCAGCACAAATATCGGCTTACGAACGCCAGCAAAAAGAACTGGAAAAGCAACAGGCGTTTGTCGATCGCTTCCGAGCTAGTGCTACCCGCAGTACTCAAGCAAAAAGCCGGGAAAAACAACTGGAAAAGGTAGAGCGGATAGAAGCACCAACATCTGATGTCAGAACTCTACAATTCCGTTTTCCTCCAGCACCCCGTAGCGGACGTGAGGTGGTGGAAATTAAAGATTTAACCCATACTTACGATGACAAGATATTATTCCTAGGTGCAAATCTTTTGGTAGAGCGCGGGGATCGTATCGCTTTTATTGCTCCCAATGGTGCGGGTAAGTCTACTTTATTACGTCTTATTATGGGTCTTGAAAAACCCACGGAAGGTAAAGTACAATTGGGCGAACATAATGTTATCCCCGGTTACTTTGAACAAAACCAAGCGGAAGCTTTGGATTTAAAGAAAACTGTCATGGAAACTATCCATGATGAGGTTCCAGATTGGAAAAACGAAGAAGTTCGCACAATCTTGGGACGATTTCTATTTAGCGGTGACACTGTATTTAAGCAGGTATCAGCTTTAAGCGGTGGAGAAAAGGCACGTTTAGCACTGGCAAAAATGCTTTTACAACCAGTGAATTTGTTGATTCTAGATGAGCCCACCAACCACTTGGATATTCCCGCAAAAGAAATGCTAGAGGAAGCTATCCAGAATTATGAAGGCACGGTGCTAGTCGTATCTCACGACCGTTATTTTATAACCAAAGTCGCCAACAAAATTGTGGAAATTCGCGATGGTGAATTTCGTGTTTACCTGGGGAATTATCACTATTATCTGGAGAAGTTAGCCGAGGAAAAAGAACAGGCAAGGTTGGCGGCGATATCAGCTGAGAAAGCGGCGAAAAAAGCGGCAAAAGCAGCAAAAGCGTCTGCAAAGAAAAAATAGGGCATGGCTAATGGTTAATGGCTAATGGCTGATGGTTAATGGTTAATATGATGAGAACAATTAGCAATTAGCTATTAGGAATTAGCAATTAGCTATTAGCAAGATAAGCAGAAATTCACTTGCGGTTGTGGTTAGCAGTGGTATCATTCGGGTATTACAAAAAGTAAAGGGCAATTATACTATGACCAAAGCACCTGTTGCTCCCGTGGTGCGAGTCATTTTAGACGGATGGGGCTACTGCGAGGAGACTCATGGAAACGCTATTGCCGCTGCTAAAACTCCGGTAATGGACAGCTTATGGGCAGTTTATCCCCATACCCTCATCCGAACATCAGGGAAAGCGGTGGGGTTACCAGAAAGTCAAATGGGCAACTCAGAAGTTGGTCATTTGAATCTGGGCGCTGGAAGAGTTGTACCCCAAGAACTAGTACGCATCTCAGATGCTGTAGAAGACGGTTCCATCCTGAGAAACCCAGCACTTGTTAAAATCTGCCAGGAAGTGTGCAGTCGCCAGAGCAAGTTGCATTTAGTCGGGCTTTGTTCCGAGGGTGGAGTGCATTCGCACATCGATCATCTGTTCGGATTAATTGACTTAGCCAAAGTACACTTAATTTCACAAGTTTGTATCCACGCCATCACCGACGGTCGGGATACTACCCCAACGGAGGGTGTAAAAGCGTTAGGACAAATTCAAGATTACATTGACCGTCGTGGTGTTGGGCGGATAGTGACCGTCAGCGGTCGCTATTACGCAATGGATCGCGATCGCCGTTGGGATCGTGTCAAACGTGCCTATGATGTGATGACACAGGATGGACCGGGTAGCGATCGCACAGCAGTGGAAACTCTGCAAGCGTCCTACGCAGAAGGTGTCACCGACGAATTCGTTGTTCCAGTCAGAATCGCACCTGGAGCAATCGAACCAGGAGATGGGGTCATTTTCTTTAATTTCCGCCCCGACCGCGCCAGACAACTGAGCCAAGCATTTGTCAACCCCAAATTTGACGGTTTTGAAAGACAGCTTCTTACGCCTCTGTCTTTTGTCACCTTCACACAGTACGACCCAGAATTACGAGTTGGGGTTGCCTTTGAACCTCAAAATTTAAGTAATATTCTTGGCGAAGTCATTTCAAAGAACGGTTTGAAGCAGTTCCGTACTGCGGAAACAGAAAAATATGCCCACGTTACCTACTTCTTTGCGGTAGTATTTGGCAGGATCGCTGACCGATTCCCCTACATATGCGTAGGCTGAAAAGTGCATCACTGCTGCAATGTCGTGTGTTTTAAATAAATCGTTTAACAGTGCTTGGTCAGTTGTGTCTCCCTCTACAAGTTTTACCTGTAAAACTTTTTCTACCAAGTCCCGGTGACCGTAAACCAAATTGTCCAGTACTATAACGTCAAAACCTGCCTTCTTCAGGGCAAGCACTGTATGGGAACCGATATATCCAGCTCCCCCTGTAACCAAAATGGTTTGTTTTCCAGGTGACATAGTGTTTCCTTCACGGTTGTGAAACTACTTATTAAATTAATCTAGTCTACACGAAGCGATTTACCGATCGGAAAAATTACAGATACATCGTCTCATGTGAAAGAAATTGCTCTAAAATCACTACGACGGTAGTCGTTTTGTTCTGGATGTGAGGTGTTCGATGTCAAATAACAGTACTTTTACAATTTGGCAGTACAATAACCCCACTACCTAAAACCTTAACTGCCAAAAAAGAAGATTTGAGAGTCAATCTATGTTTGTACTGTTAAGCCGGGTATTACTTTGGCTGCTTGTGGGAGCCATCATATACTCTTTGTTCCAGAGATTTTATCCTCAAGGAAATTTCGTCGCCCGATTATTCTTGGTCGTTCTGTTCGTTGTTGTTTTACTCTCGTTTATCAACCCCAATGAACCAGCTGTCGCCTCCTTGTGGAGAGTGGTGTCTTTTCCGCTCAAGCCTTTGGGAGCATCGATTCTGCTGTTGATTCTTGCCGCTCAAAGGATGCAAGGTGGAGGAAAGTTGGACGCACCTGGGGGTTATTTAATTGGTTGGGCACTGACTATTTTGTTGTTGTCCAGCACACCAGCAGTCGCTTATTTCCTAGTGCGATCGCCAGTTGCAGCAACGGCACTCAGAGATCCATCTATAGCAAGTCTAGCGGTGTACCAGAACCCTCGCCTTGTTTCTTCTGATGTATCCAATTCCGTGCCAAGATATGAAACACTTGTAGCATCGGCAAACATGAGTTTAAGTGCAGGGCTGTCAGATGTAGGAGATGCGATCGTCGCTACCAGACTACCTGATTTAGGAACTGCACCATACCTCATGCAAGCCCCAACTCCTCAGGATATTCCCAGGAGGGGATTGCGGCTTGAAGACTTTGTACCCAATGCCGAAACACTTTCACTTACAACGCGAGTTTGGGAGAGTTATCTCACCTTTATTTCTGGCTTCTTGCGTGGGTAGGTAATTATTAACTAGAAGGATAAAGTTGTAAGCCACCCCGGCTAGAAGCCGGGAGCTTTAGCCCAGTTTACAGTGTTCGTTGGAAACAAACTAAGTTGTCCTTCCAACAAGCAACTCATCCCCGGACTTTCGGGCTGGATTACAGACAACCCCAAAACTGCGATATTCGCAGATGCATTGAAATCGCTATCACACGTCATACCACAATGGCCACACTTAAAAGACTTGCCAGAACGATACGATTTCCCTTTCTCCGGGTGTACGTGGTGACACCGAGAGCAAGTTTGACTCGTGTATGCTTTTGGCACCAGAACGATGGGCACGCCTGCGATATTCGCCTTGTATTGGGTAAATATTCGCAACTGATAAAATGCCCAATTATTGGTTCTGCGCCGTTCCGTTTTGCTTTGAGGTTTCTGGTTAAGAGATTCTCGAATATTGGTCAAGTCCTCAAAGGCAAGTGTGGCATTGTGTTGCTTTGCGTCGTTAACGATTTCTTTGGCAATGTTGTGATTCAACCATTTCTGAAAGCGTTGTTCTCTCCCAGAGAGCCTTCGCAACAGTCGCTTGGAACTGCGCGTGCGTTTGGATTGAACGTTTGCCCTGACCTTGCTGTAGCGGTCACGAACCGATTGAATCTGTTTGCCGCTCCACGATTTGCCAGTGCTCGTGGTGGCAATGTCGCGCCTGCCGAGTTCCAGCATGAGTCACGGGACGCTACTTCATATATCCGGTTGCAAGCATCAGCAAACCCCTCCAAAATCCGGTTAATTTCAGCCCGAATATCGGAGGGGACTATAAGCTTGCATTTTACGGATATAGTCTGCATTTCAAAGTTATAAAAAATCATCTAATTATAGCACAGGAGCCTTAGTCCGTGCAATTAACTCGTTCGCAACTTTCACGCCTGTTAAAACGGGTTGTGTCGCGCTTCCTCCTTGGGCTAAAGCCGCAAGGTTTCCGCGCTCCCGGAGGCTTTTAGATTATCAGACCGAGTGTTTGTATGTCCAAAGTGTTCTCATACAGAAGATAGGGATTTACAAGCGGCAATAAATTTGGCGAATGCTCCCATTGATAAATGTAGTAGGATAGGCTCGATCCGAACAAACACGCTTGTGGACAGTTAGCCGCCGACGGCGCTGGAGGAAGCAAGAAATGTTGAAGGATGTCTTAGGATGTCTGGTTAATATAGAGCAGGTTTATATCGGTACCCAGTTCTTTTTTCATTCTTTCAACTGGAGTTGGCTTGCGCCTGTGGTGAGAAGACAGTTTATTTACGGTTGGTTTAAAATCAAAAAGTTACTCTGTTTCTTTTGAATGGCAACATCAAGACGGCTAGTTAAAGTGGCTCAGTATCTGCGTCCTCATTGGCGGGAAACAGGGCTGGGGGTTATTGCTTTATTAATCGTTAACGGGTTGGGTGTTTACATCCCGTTGTTGATTCGGGACTCTATTGATAAGCTCTCCACCGAATTTACCTTCAGCCAAATCACGAATTTTGTCATAAGAATTGTATTATTCACTACGGCAATGTGGCTCATCCGTATGTCCTCTCGGATTTGGCTGTTTGGAGTGGGGCGTCAGGTTGAATTTGACCTGAAACAAAGGATTTTTGAACACATTCTTAAGTTAGAACCGTCATATTTTGCCACGAATACCTCAGGGGACTTAATCAGTCGGGCTACAAGTGATGTAGACAACATTCGACGGCTGTTGGGTTTTGCGGTGCTGAGTATGGCAAATACATTCTTTGCATACGCTCTCACTTTGCCAGTGATGCTCGGCATAAGTGTGAACCTCACATTAGCTGCATTGGCAGTCTATCCCTTGATGTTTTTTTTAGTACATCTATTTAGCGATCGCCTCCGTAACGAACAACTTGCCGTACAAGAGAGACTATCCGATATGAGTGAACTCATTCAAGAGGATGTCAGCGGCATTGCCCCGATAAAAATTTATGCTCAAGAGGATAACGAGCGACGTGCTTTTGGCGACAAAAATCAACAGTTATTGCAGGCTAACCTCAACCTAGCAAAAAGCAGGAATACGCTGTTTCCACTGATTGGTGGACTAGCCACTGTGAGTTCCTTGATTATTATCTGGCTGGGAGCAAATCGGATTGCTGCTGGAACTATGGCTGTTGGAGATTTTGTTGCACTCTTACTTTATGTAGAGCGTCTGAGTTTTCCCACCGCCCTATTGGGGTTTACAATTACTGCATATCAGCGGGGCGAAGTGAGTATCGATCGCATTGAGGCGATTTTCTCCGTCACGCCTAAAATTAGAGACGAATCGGATGCCATTCATCTACCTAAAGAGCAAGTTAAAGGACAACTAACAGCTAAAAATCTAAGGTTTACCTACCCTGGTTACTCGACTCCCGCACTGGCAGACGTTAACTTTACCATAGCCCCAGGAGAAACAGTAGCAATTGTAGGAGCCATTGGTTCTGGAAAATCAACATTAGCAAATGCTTTGCCAAGATTGTTAGACGTTGAACCGGGACAGTTGTTTTTGGATGGAATAGACATTACCAAAATCCCATTGGTTGATTTAAGAAGTGCTATTGCTTACGTCCCCCAAGATAGTTTTCTGTTCAGTACCACAATCAAAAATAACATCCGTTATGGCGATCCGATTAGCGAGCAACCAGAGGTAGAATCAGCAGCAAAACTAGCACAAATTCATCCAGAAATTATGAATTTTCCCCAACACTATGAAACAATAGTGGGAGAACGTGGGATAACTTTGTCTGGTGGTCAGCGACAGCGTACTGCTTTAGCTAGGGCAATGCTAGTTGATGCTCCCGTGTTAATTTTGGATGATGCCCTCTCTAGCGTTGATAATCAAACCGCTACCGCAATCTTGAACAATCTTTCTCGTGGTAAGCAAAAGAAGACAATCGTTTTCATTACTCATCAGTTGTCTGCAGCAGCAGTAGCTGACCGGATTTTTGTTATGGATAAAGGTAGGATTGTTCAGATAGGAACACAGCTAGAGCTTTTACAACAACCAGGTCTCTACAGACAATTATGGAGCCAGCATCAGGTGGAAGAGTTGCTCCAGTAAAAATAATCTATCAATTTGTTAAGTTAAGTTTCCACAAACGTGGCTCAGAAGTACTCTCAATAGGTGTTAACTTGGCTTGATACTTTTTTTCCAGCCCCTGTTGCAATGTTGGTGAGGGTGAAAGCACAAATATATCACTAAAGCCATCAGGAAGGTTGGGAATATTTGGCTCGACTACTAACTGAAACTTGACCTTTGGCTCAAGTAGGTAGCTTAGAGATATTACATTACCCAGATTATTACCACCTTCATTGCTAATTAAAAGAGGTTTAGTTGCTTTGTTAATAATGGCAGCGATTTGAGGATTGTGAAAGCTAATTGATTTAATCCACCAACTGTTCGCTTGAGAACTAACAATACAAGAAGCAAGGCCCCCCGAAATCAGTAATACCATTATTCCCCGCCATAATTTCTGTTGTAAAAAATGAATGCCAAATATCTTCATGGAAAGTAGATAAGCAACAGAAAGTTGAATTCCTAGGAAAAAAGGTATAAAATACCGACTTGATACCGATCGCATTCCACCCCAAATTAAGTCAGGTATAATTAGGGCTATAGGTACAAGACCAATTAATAGACAAAGAAACAAACAAACTTTGAAAGAAGCCGAATTATAAAGAAAATAAATTGAATAGCCTGTAAGCCCTAATATAAAACAAAGGATTAAATAGGTAAATGGATGGTCTTGACTTAAATTGAAATCAAAAAAAATACAATTTAGATGGCTTCCCCAAGATTTAACAAGATTTGACATCAGTACTGGTGTAAGCATCCAATTATTTCTGTTCTCAATAGTTTGAAAACTATTAATTACAAACAGCCAGGGAGTAAAAGCTATCAGTCCTGTAAGTAAAGCGAGTAGATAAGCAGCCGTTGTTTTGTTTAACTGAAAACGATTTATAGCAAATACATAAATTCCATGCCCAATAGCAATCAATGTAGAAAGCAAATGAGAATAAAAACCAAGTGACAAAGTTGTGGCATATATTCCCCAGTTTAGTTTTGTATGAATGCGTATGGCTCTTAGCAGAGATGCACTGGATAGCAAAACAGCCACTGTCCACAAGCTATATTGTCGTGCTTCCTGGGCATAAAGGACGTGAATGGGAGAAACGGCAGTGAGAATAACCGCAATCCATCCAATCAAGGGGGACTCAAATAATTCCAGACATAACCAATAGATACACGGAAAAACTAATAAGCTGATAAAAGCGGATAAAGCTCTAGGTGTCACAGAATGACTGAATAGCTGATTCCAAAATCTCACCATTAGGTAGTACAGAGGTGGATGTTCGGGAGCTTTTTTTAAAGCATTTATGGTGTCAATTAAGCTTTTTTCAGGGCTAAGATATTGGTATTTCTGTAAATCTTCTATACCGAGAAGACGACCATCAAAACTTTCTTTAACTATTTCTTCTGTAGAATATCCAGAACTTCGCAATGAAGTAAAAACTTCATCCTGCCAGAAAACTTTGCCATCTAGATTAAAGAAGCGAAAAAAAATTCCTAGAACTAGCAAAGTTATGATTAAAAATCTTAGCTGGATGGGAAGAATTGCCCATCTATATGTGAGTTTATCGTTCATGTATCAAAAGTGTTGAATTCTAAATGTTAATCAGAATATCAGCTATTTTCTGTTCCTTCAATAGACGTAGACGTAGGGTGGGCACTGCCCACCAACAGCCTTTTCCTTTAATAGGAACCAATACTGCGTAGATTTTGCATAAAAATACGAAAATACGTAGGTTGTAGAGACGTAGGGTGGGCACTGCCCACCAACAGCCTTTTCCTTCAATAAGAACCAATACTGCGTAGATTTTGCATAAAAATACGAATCAGTTTATAAGGGCGAACAGCCGTTCGCCCCTACGGCTGTGGTTTAATTGTCTGAAAATTGCTGTAAAAGCTAAAACCGTGCTTCATACTCAACTTCCAATCGACTTTCATCTTCCAAATCCGTTGAGCCTCGCACAAGAGTATTATCATTAACGCGGTAAAGTATACCGTAACGAAAGGGCTCATTTGTCAGGAAAACTCGTGATAGTGAAACAGAGAAATTCCTAGTAATATCAAATGCCCCTTCTGCTGCTAAACCCAACACCGAAGCCCTTGATGCTTCATTGGCAACATTTGTGGGAAATATACGAAATTCACTAAAGCCTATTGCTTGTCCTAGTGAAGTAATACTTCCTTGCAGCCCACCCAATACAGTAGAACCTGCAAAGGTAGCGATTCCTAAGGCTGCATCTGACCCACCAAGTGTATTAATAATCGAACCACCGAGTAGAGAAATAATTTCTGCTTCACTGCGACCCGGTTCGCTAGTTAATTCCAAATTATCGGATAATTGACTGGCTGGGCCTTCTGCTCTCGCTCTGACACGGACGGTTCGTAAGGTGCCAATGCTTGTCGAAGGGACATCGCTAATTTCAGAAGAACTCAGAGGAGAAGTCGCCGAAGAACTCAGAGGAGAAGCCAAAATTCTGCTGCCCCTTGCTTCTGGCACAATGGCAACAAGCCGGACATCTAAAACAGGGTCAAGCCCCCGACTGGGAATAAATTCTGCCGTTTGTTCGTAACCTCGCTCTAAGGTGAATTGAGTTGTAAATAAGTTGACTTGTCCGCCTGTAAGACGAACAGTGCCATCAGGAAGAGGCTTTGCTAAAGTGCCATTGATAGTAAGGTCTCCCTTTGCTTCAAAGCTCAGGATTGATTGAGTTGGATCTGCTCCTCCCGGTATAAAACCGCCAAGCAGGGGTTGAGTGGTGACCCGAACGTCATCACCCAAAACTAGCCGTAAATTTGTAAACTCGATGGGTAAATTGGTCGCCGGTGTAGCACTACCTGTTGAGCCGCCTGTATTTTGAGCTGCTGTGCCTTGTGAGGCTGCATTACCCGTTGAGCCGCCTGTATTTTGAGCTGCTGTGTCTTGTAAGGCTGCATTACCCGTTGAACTACCCCCACTTTGGGCTGTTGTGGCTTGTGTGTTGGTATTAGCTGTTTGTTGTCCGATTGTGACTTGACCATCACTCAGTTGAATTTCTCCACCAATGTCAGGGTTGAACGCGGTTCCCCCAATGACAACATTGCCACTTACACCCCCTTGGTATAAACCTTGAACATTCACATCGAGGTTTTGCAAAGATACAGAGAGGGGATTGGTTGCTGCTTGCTGGTTCGCAAATATGGGAATTGTTCCCTCAGCAGTCAAACTTCCCTCATTGTATTGCCCTTGAACCCCTTGGACGTCCACTGTATTTCCATTAAATTGTAAAGTTCCTGTTACATTTGTTAATGGGTCTGGTAAAGCTTGTGCTTGAATAGTTGCATTATTAACTGTGGCGTTTCCTGTAATAATTGGTTGCTTTAAAGTCCCCTCAACTTGTACGTTCACCTGTCCTTGACCGTCTACCCAACTGACTTGGTCGGTAAACACGTTTAACAGTGCTAATCCCCCATCTTGGACATTAGCGGTGACATTGATGCGATCGCTATCTGGTTGTACAGAAGCAAAAGGCAAGGGCACGGGAACGTTGCCTTGAATTTCCAACGGTTGTATTCCCATCACTAACAAAGTACTTGCAAAATTCAAACGGGCATTGTTATAATTGAAATTGAGTTGCCCTGCTTGCACCGATTGCTGGTTTAAAGTTGCATTTTCCAGGGTCAGTTCTCCAATGGCACTGGGGTTTTTTAAAGTTCCTGCAAGAGTCGCGATCGCATCAACCTGACCCTGCACATCTACTGGAAATCTTTCTATAAAAGGCTCTAATAAAGATAATGGTAAATTAGCAACACGCAACTGCCCCGACAGTTGTTCAGTGCCTACCTGTCCTGAAAAAGCCAACAACCCTTGATCCAAATCTACACGAACGGGTAACACTGTCAGCGTTCCATCGGCAAAAGAGCCTTGGGCGATGACCTCTTCAATCTTGTATTCTCCCCACAGCCAATTGGAACCCTGAAAATTAAAACTAGCATTCAATCCTGACTGTAAAGAACCAGCAACCTCAATTTGCCCGCTCAAAGCACCTTGTAATTCTGCAAGTGTCGGCAAAGACTGGGTTTCGTCACGCTGTTGCTGTTGCCGTGCTAAAGTCTGTTCAATTTCCGAGAAACGCCGTAGTTGCGTTAACAAATCTGCATTAGGCAGACCTACTGGTTGTGTTTGCAGAACTTCTGCTCCTGCCAATTCTGAACCTTGTACTCCTCCAGCAAAGTCTTGAAAATCGAAGATATTAGCGGCTTGTAATAATCTTTGGATGTTCAGTTGATTAAAATTAGCTTGGGCTTGAAATTGGGGGTTATTACCAGTTTGGAAATTTCCACTGAGGGATATGAGGCTGTCACCTATTCGCAATTCACCATTATTTAACGAAGCAGTTCCATTAGCAAAACTGATTTGTCCTTGGAATGTATCTGCCGTGACCCTGCCAACTTGAGGTTTGGCAATTGCCACATCTCCAACCACGGTAAACTGTTCTAGGTTAATTGCTAAATCTCCAGATATTTGTCCCGAAAGAGGTTTTACATTCAAATTATCACTGGGAACAAAGCTTTCTAAAAGAGCGACAGGAAAACTTTGCACGTTAACAAGTAGGTTGTCTCCCTCGGTTTTGCCAGTTGCTACAGCTTCGTCAAGACGGACAAGAAATGAGGTAGGGCGATAATTTGCATTTAGGTTAACTGCAATTCGGTCTTGCTGACCTGCGAGTTGCAGTTCTCCCCCTTGTCCTCCTGCAAAATTGACTCTTCCACTTAGCAGTGGATCGAAGGCTAAATCATTGACCTTCAGATTTCGCAGAAGAATGTTACCTGCAGCATTGGGGGCATCTGGGGTTCCCGTCACTTGTCCCCGGAAGTCCAGCAGCCCACCCAGCGCAACATTGCCAGGAAGGTTTACAGGAGTTTGTCCTAAGTTGTAACCCCGTGCCCGGACATCTAGATTAAACGCAGAGATTTGGGGTGTGCCCGTTTCCGGCACCTGGAGGGCAATTGTACCGGCAGCATTCAGTCCGGGTGCCGTTGCGCGTTCAACAACAATCTGTTGCCCATTCCACTGCACTTGCGCTGTCAGTGGTTGTTCGAGAACGGCTAAACCTTGGGAAAAGCGCACTTGCCCTGCAGCGCGTATATCTGCAAGCTGAAAAGATTGAGTCGTCCCCGCTACAAGTAAATTAGAACTGAGTCGTCCCTTTAACTGTTCGGAAAAACGGTTGAGTTGAACTTGGGAAACATTTGCTACTGCTTGCCAGCGTCCATTATTTAAGCTAATATCCCTCAAGTTAACCCTGCCTCCCGCTACACCGCTCAAACTTGCCTGACCTGCAGCTTGAATGGTTTCGGGTTGGAAGGATGCGGTCGTTCCCGACAGGTTTAACTCACTGCTCAAGATGCCTTGTTGGATTTGGGGCGGTACCTGTGCAAAACGACTCAATTGAATTCTTTCGGCATCAACAAAAGCTTGCCAGCGTCCTTGTTCTAGCCGACCCCGTGCCCTAACAGTACTGCCTGCTATGTTGGCAACAGCATCCCTCAAGAGAATATTTTCCCCTTGTTGAGAAATAACGGCTTGCCCGGTTGTGGGATAAGTGGCTGTAGGTGCTTGGACTTGGGCTACTGCCCGTAAGTTACCAAGTACACCAGTAATTTTAGCATCTGCGGATACATTGCCAATGGTGATGGCAGGTGACGTGTTGTAAGCTTTTGCAATGGCATCCCCTGGAAGATTATCGGCTGCTACGTTGAAGGATACCCTACCTTGGGGTACTAGTTGAAGTTGACCGTTGGCTGAGATTCGTCCTCCCACTTCTGGTGTTGCCAGAACTTGAGAGACATTCAGTGCTAGGGACTGACCCAGGGAACCAACAACTTTGGCATTTGCTGAGACACCACCAATGTTAATGGGAACTGATAAATTGTATCCTTGGGCGATCGCATTTCCTGGCAAACCTTGAGCTTGAACGTTTAAAGCTATGTTTCCTTGAGGAACCAGTTGAATTTGGCCGTTGACGTTGATTTTTCCCCCAGCCGATGGGGTTGCCTGAATGTTAGAAAAATTAATGGCAAGGGGTGGTCGGTTGTTCAGTGAACCAGTGATTTGGGCGGTTGCTGAAACATTGCCCACGGTGATGGGGGGTGTGAAGCCGTAAGCGCTTGCAAGTGTATCTGCGGAAATACCTTCTGCTTGAAGATCGAATTTTACATCACTTTGCTTTCCCAGTTTAACTTGACCAAGTCCTGCAATTTCTCCTCCTGTTGTGGGGATTAACCGCAGGTTAGAAATGTTAAGTTGAGAAGCTTGTTCAGATATATTGAGTTGGAAACCAGTGCTAATGGTATTAAAGAGAACGCGATCGACTTGAGCAGCTTTTATCGTACTGGCAGTTCCACTTAAGCTTGGTTGTCGGAGGGGTCCTGTCAACTGAATATTTGCTTGAAAGTCCCCAGCCACAGGAACGGGTAAACTAATATTCAGCGTGTCCAAGGCATTTTTGGCACTAACTGCCTTGACTTGGGCTGCGATGTTAAAACCTGTTTGGAGATTCACTGCGCCACTTGCTACTAAAGGTGCTTTGCCATAGTTTGCACTCAGGTTTTCCAGAGAAATCTGTTGTCCCTGAAATGTCAATCTGCCATTAGCGTTGGTAAATTTTTGTGGAACGTTTTGAATTTGGGCAGTAACTTGATTGATATTAGCTATTCCTGTTACGGAAATTTCCGGGTCGGACTGTTGTAATTGAACTGTCAAGTCCCCATCTACAAGACCTGCTTGTAAAACAGTTGGCAACTCAATCAATCGGCTCAAATCGGCTGCTTGAAAATTTTGTGCCTTGACTTTGAGCTTGGTCTGTAGTGTTTTGATTTGAGTGCTGCCATCAAGTTGAAAGGTACCTCCCCTGGTAGGTTGACCGCCAACTTCATAGCTAATTATCTGATTTTGTGACTGAATTCGGGCGATTCCATTGACGCGATCTAACACCACAGAACCCTGAGGTTTGCCCGGTCTTGGTATTGGATCTAACACCACATCTGCATCTTGAATCCGAAGCGTCTCTAAGTCTGTTTGAATAAAACCGCTTCCTTCTACGCCTTTGAGTTGAGTTGTGACCCAGTTTCCCTGCTTGTCCTGTTGGACGTAAACATCAGGTTGGACGAGAGAGACATTCAATGCCAGTGTTCTCGTAAACAGGAGTCGCAGGGGAGAGAATTGTACTTCTACAGCTTTTGCTGCCACTCTGTCTGGATCTGTGGGAGTTGCTGGTATCGATAGGGAGGCAAATCTCAGGCTTGTGAGGGAAAACCGCTCTACTTTTCCTATTTTGATGGGTCTGCCTAACAATTGTTCGAGATTTCTTTCAACTAGAGGGACTAAATCTTGATAGACAAAGTTCCTAACCCACCAAGCACCAGCAGCCAGTCCAATCAGCAAAATGACGCCAAGCACAAGACTGCTACGTCCTAACAAAAGGAGCCACAAACGAGGATTGCGAGGGTTAGAGGGCTCCTGTTCATTTCCTGAATTGGGAGAACGCGTCATAAGCCGTTACCAGTATCGTTTGCTGAATAGGGCAGCCACATGAGTCGTTTCAGGATTTATCGACTTTTCTCTATGATTTCACAAAAGTACACACTTCGGTTATTGGAAATCGTTTTTTCCTGATAGCACGTTAGTTTGTTATGGCGACTACATTACTGCAAGATCTGAATATAGCTGAAAAAGATTCTGAAATGACGGTTTAGCTGGAGAAAAATCAGAGAAGATACTACTATTGAAGGAGCTTGTCTATACCTAAAGGCTTAAGCATTGTTTCGTTTTAGGGGCTTTCAAATGAAAAAACACCCTGCAACCTGTGAGTGGGATGGGGGCACGAGCCTTCAGTCTTGCCTTTTGAGGATACCACTCAAGGGTTACCAGATAATTTATTTCTTGGAAATCCCTTAGTTTCAACCGCAATCCATTGTAAAGGAGTACCACTTGTGCTTAGCAGAAGAATGCAGATGTTGATGGATAGAACTGCGATCGGACTTTCCACTGCATGTGCAATCCATTGTCTCTTTCTACCAGTTGTCGTCTTGATGCTTCCCGCACTGGCAACGACTGCTCTTGGGAACGAAAGCTTTCACCGTATAATACTGTGGTTCGTCTTTCCCATAAGTGGATTAGCTCTGGCACAGGGTTGCCGATGCCATAAAGATCGAATAGTGGTCGCGTTTGGCGTCTTGGGGTTGGGGGTTCTGATGGCAACCACAATTATCGGTCATGAGGCTCTGGGTGAAGAGGGTGAGCGTTTTGCTACGGTGTTCGGCGCAACGACATTGGCGATCGGGCATTTTCGTAACTATAGGTTATACCGCAAAAACAAATGCTTACCCTAAAAGATGAAAGATTCCCTTTAACTACAAAATTCTAATGTCGGAACCGCTACTCATAGTTGATGTGCAACCCGGTTTCATCAACGAATTTACACATCATATCCCCCAACGAGTTACCCATTTGATTCAGCGCAATGGGTATGCATCACTGCTTTTTACTCGTTTCATTAACTCAGCAGATGGCCCGTACCAACGATTTCTCGACTGGCACAACTGCGATCGCGAACCCGAAACTAGCATTGTCCCAGAACTAGAAACCTTTGCTCAACAAGGCTTGGTGTTTTCTAAACCGGGGCTGTGCGGTATTACAGATGACTTGGCTTCCTACCTTCGCAATTCTCATGTCAAACGGGTTTTTATCGTCGGTATCGATACAGATATGTGTGTATTAAAAGTTGCAATGGACGTTTTCGATCTCGGCATTGAACCAATCGTATTTACCGATTGCTGCGCTAGCACCGCAGGCTTACAGGCTCACCTAGCAGGGCTGGCAGTCCTCAGCCGGAATATCGGTGCCCAGCGATTGCGCGAAGCAGGTCTTAGCGATGGGTCTCTAGCCGCGCCCTAAAGCAAAAAATTTTGTGCGCAATTGCGCACAAAATTTTTTCTTGAGCCATCTCCCAAAGATATTTGTTTTTCAAAACTCGTTTAGGTAAAAGCTTCATGAATATTTCTCTTAGTCTTACAGCAGCATAGTTCTCCCATTGACCAAGTTTTCCTGCCTGCAAAGATTCTTCAACAATCATTTTGGTGCGAGCAAACCTTTGTGCTTCGTACTGTTGGAAAGCAGCCACCGGATCGGACTGTGCAAGCAAACACTTCGTAATCACAAGCGCATCTTCAAGTGCCATGCATGCACCCTGTCCCAAGGTCGGCATTGTTGGATGAGCAGCATCACCCAGCAATGTAATGTTCTGTTGACTCCAAGGTTGAGTCGGTACGCGGTCATAGAGATCGTTCTTCAAAATGTTTGCTTCATCTGTGGCTGCAATCAATTCAGGAATAGGTTTACACCAATCTTGAAACATCAACTCAAGCTCTCTTTTATGTCCTGTCGCGGCGTCAGGTTTTCCCTCACAAGCCTTGGCTGCTACATACCAGTAAATCCGCCCTTTGCCGAGTGTAACAAACCCAAAACCTTTACCACAGCCTAAGAATTCGCGGATGTAATCATGACGGTGCCCGCTAGGGATGCAATCGGTGAGACCACGCCAAGCCGTAAAACCACGATAAATCGGTTTGCCATCGCCCAACAGTTGTGCTCGTACACGTGAATTGAGACCATCAGCTCCAATCAAAGCATCACCCTCGATTGTTAAGCCGGAAGCGAAATGAACATGAACTTTGTTACCTACTTGCTGAAACCGCTCAAACGTTTGACCCAAAACACACTGTTCCCGTGGCAAGTTACGCCACAGTAGAGCATGTAAATCGGCGCGATGGATACAGAGAGCAGGAACCTCAAAGCAGTCAACGGGCAAGGACATTAACTCTTCACCCCTTGGAGAGTTAATGTCCTTGCCTGTTTGCACCTTTGTTACCTCCTCTGAAATTAATAATCAACTGACTAGTCAGTCGATTATTGACTATAAAACAATTTATGTCAACTGACTGTTTGGTCTACAAAGCTTGATGTTAAGCAAGTATTAGTAAATAAATATACAAAATTTGTATCTTGCTCTGGGTATTTACCCCTCCTAACCTCCCCTTATAAAGGGGAGGAAATTATTGACTTCTCCCACGGCTAAAAGCGCGTGGGAAACTTCCAGATAAACAGTCTCTGTGGTGGTAAGAAGGTAGGCCTAACTTTTCACGTCATGTGGAAGGAAAACCTAACCCCCCAGCCCCCTTCCCTACAAGGGAAGGGGGAGAAATCAACACCTCTGTCCTTGTAGGGGAGCCAGTGCGTTGCTCTTCGGGAGTTGTAGCAACTGGCGTGAGAGGAATGGAAGTGGGGTTTTTCAGATACCGTGAAAAGTTAGGAAGGTAGGCAGGGTATACTAACTGACAAGTCTGTTGACAAGTTAAAAATGCCGTGACTCGAAGAACGAAAGCAGAGAAGTTATCCAGTACCAAGCAGGTTCGAGATGCTGAAGCAACCCAAGCTGTCATCTTAGCAGCAGCAGAAGAGGAGTTTGCTAAACATGGTTTAACTGCCACCCGAACAGAAGCAATCGCCGCTAAAACTGGTGTGGCAAAATCTATGATTTATTATTACTTTAAAGATAAAGAAGGGTTGTATCGGGCAGTGTTGGAGCGATCGCATGGGGAACTTTTGCAAACCAATCAACAGCTAGACTGGGAGCAACTCTCACCAGAAGTCGCTTTGGAAAAGTTTCTACTTGCGTTATTAGGTTGTGTGTCGCGTAACCCAAAACTGCCGATGATTATGTTCCACGAAGCAGTACAGAATCAGGGGCAATACTACAAGCACGCTAGTTCCTTAGCTATTGATACAACTTTGTTGGCGATTCTGAAGCGAGGCGTTGAAGTTGGTGTATTTCGATCGCTCGACCCCTTGCAAACGGCTATCAATATTATGGGAACTTGTTTATTTTACTTTATTGGTCATGGAAACTTCAAGCATCTTGCCCAAGGTAAGCGCCCACTTGGGAAAGCAATGTTAGAACAGCATACCAAAGAAGCGATCGCGTTCATCTTAGCTGGTGTCAGGCAATAATGAAAAACGGCATCACAAATTGAGCTTACAGGCGATTGCAGGTTTATGAAGTACAGTAGCAGCAGTTTACAAACCAATTTCGTCAATATTTCGCATTAACCTTTCTTGCGTGTAGTAGCAACAAGAGTAGCAATCATTTTTATTGTATTTGGAGAAAATTAACGTAAAAAAGCTTTAAGTTGTGACTTGCAATTCAGACAAATCAACTTCACAAATTCAATAGGTTTGCTATATTAACTATACAATGGACTTTTCAGGAAAGCGTTTCTACAGGAAAATAAGTTTGTAGGGTTACAGAGGCGCGAGGAACTTTAAGGATCGTCCATATTGAAAAACCTATGACATACTGTATCAATCCTATATGTAGAAATCCTCATAACCCTGATGGTAGGCTGTTCTGTTGTAGCTGTGGGTCAGAATTGCTGCTAGAAGGTCGCTATCGTGTCGTGGAAATTTTGGAAAAACGACCATATACAGCAGTCTATGAAGTTTTAGAGAAGGGAAGAGTCAAAATACTCAAAGTTCTAGAACAACCACACAACAAATTGGCGGAGTTATTTGAGAAAGAAGCGAAAGTGCTGCAGGAACTCAATCATCCTGGAATTCCTAAAGGATATAGATATTTTCACTTCAAAGTCAAAGACAGACAAGATTTGTTCCCTTGCTTTGTTATGGAAAAAGTCGAGGGATTAAATTTACAAGAGTATATTAAACAAAGAGAAAACCGTCCTATTGAGGAAGATTTAGCTGTTGAATGGTTGATTAAATTGGTAAATATCTTGGATACAGTGCATGAGAACAAACTGTTTCATAGGGATATTAAACCATCCAATATTATGTTAAGAGCCGATGGGGAACTTGTGCTGATAGATTTTGGGGCGGTGAGAGAAATGACAGATACTTACCCGGAAGCTTTAGCGAAAGAAGAAGTGACAACAATTTCTTCACAAGGATATACTGCTCCAGAGCAACGCCAAGGTCAAGCTGTTCCTCAATCAGATTTTTTTTCTCTAGGTCGTACATTTGTCTATCTACTAACTGGGAAAGAACCTTACGAGCTTCCCTATGACTTTAGAGATAGGGAAAAAAAAATATGGCGAGATGAGCTACAGATTGCTGAGGGTCTGGCAAATTTCATAGATGATTTGATGGAAACCTTGCCAAGAAATCGTCCACAAGATACAAAGGAAATTCTGCATAAATTAGCAAAAATCAAAAAAAACGACGAAAACAAGTTGGAACAGAAAAGTGAAATAAGCATTGGATGTGAACCAGCAGAAAGTGTAAAAAAAACCTTGTCTGAACCAACATTCGTTCAATCTACTTACTATGAAAATAACGGGCACAGCCAAATTGACAATAGCATTAGAACTTTGGCATTTTTTGATACTTTACCATCTTCCAGGCCAAGAGATGGTCTTCATTCCAATATTATTGAAAATAAGAGACTACCGATAAAAAAACTGTTAGCAGGTACAGTAGTTTTGGCTTTCGCTGTATCCCTTGGAGGTACCGCTTGGTCTTTCTTAAATAGAGTTGATGGTTGTTCCAAGAGCAGCTTGCGTGAATTTCCAACAGATGACAACATAAGTTGTGGAGAACAAATTATTATTACACAAAGTACAAATATAGAGAAAGAGGAGGGAGTCAAGGCATTTGCTGAGGGAAGATATCAGGATGCTGTAAAGTTTTTAGAAAATTCGTGGAAAAAGAACCGCGATCCCGAAACCTTAATTTACTTGAATAACGCCCGAATTTTTCATCAAGTGCCAAAAAGCTACACTTTTGCAGTTGTTGTTCCAATGACAAATAATAACGATAGTATAAACTTAAGTAAAGAAATTCTGCGGGGAGTTGCTCACGCTCAAGACGAGTTTAATAAGAGCCATCAGAACAAGTACGGTATCAAAATTCTCATTGCTACTGACAACAATAACACTTTCCAAGCTAAGAAAATAGCAGAAACTTTGGTGAAAAAACGGGATGTTCTAGGTGTTGTTGGTCACTTTACAAGTGATACGACCATCGCCAGTGTCGGTACGTATCAACAACACAAATTGCCATCCATTTCTCCCACCGCTACATCAAAGGACTTATCAACTGTATGCGGACAATCCCATTGTTATTTTCGCCGAGTTGCTTACACTGACAGAGATATTGCCCAAAATCTTACAAGCTATATATTAACAAATGCTAGGAAACGGAGAGCAGCAGTATTTTTTAATTCACGCAGCAATTACAGTCGTTCCATGCGAGACACAATAGAAAGAAGCTTGAGTGCGGGTGGAGGAATAGTTGTCAGAGAGTTCGATTTAAAAGATCCAAGTTTTAATGTAAGTGACGCTATGAATGAGGTACAAACAAAAAATGCAGATGTGCTTGTGATACTTCCTAATAGCGATGGTCTTATCTCGGATACTGTTTTTCGCCTGATTCGTGCTAATCAGTTACGCTACCCAATTGTTGGTGGCGATGGTCTTTTTATACCCAACATACTTGAACGTGCAGGCAATAATGTAGAAGGAATGGTGGTGGGGATACCTTGGCATTATTTGAGTAGCCCCAACCAAGAATATGCAACAGCAGCCATAAAATTATGGGGAGAAATTGTTAATTGGCGTACAGCATTATCTTATGATGCGACTCGCGTATTTATGGCAGCAACGGAACAGCTTTCATCTCCCAATCGTGTAAATTTGGAACAGACAATGGCATCTCCTAATTTTACAGCAAGCGGTGCTACAGGAAAAATTTCCTTTTTAGATAATGGCGATCGCAAAGAACACAACATTCAACAATTAGTAAGAGCCAAGCCTCATCCGACTACGGGACAGCTACAATTTGTTCCTCTCAGATAATTTGACTAGTTCTAAATTTTTACGAGCCCCCTTTGAGTAACTCCTGTAAAGTTTCTGGCAATTTGGTAATTTCTTGCAACAAATCTTCGGGACTAAAGCCAAAAAACGTCAAGATGACGATAATAACAAAGATAGCGATCGCACTACTAACAACTGTTTTAAACAAACTGAACAAAGCCCTGAAAACTATCAAGGCAACAATTAGTGCAGCAATAAGAATAACTAAAGATGACATAATTTTCCTTAAGTAAAATCATTCAGTAGATTGACACAAATTAAAGTTAACTCGTTAAAGTTGTCATTGGTTATTAATCAAAAGTTCAGTCAAGGCTTCCAGTTATTTGTACATTCCTTAATATTAGTGTTTTTCTTCCCATCCACCTGTCTTGAAAATAGCAGTTCTTGACCGGGGCAAAGATGGTTATTTTTTGTATAAAAAAATACAATAACCTCGCTAAACATAGGACAATACGGTTTAGATAAAACTAAAAGCCTGATGAGAAGGCGAATGTAGAGACGAGCCATGGCGCGTCTTTACATAAACTCCTGCAATCAGTCGAAAAAAATTTTAAGAAAAAATTTATAATTAAAGAGAATTAAGTGATAGTTTATGCTCGCACAAATTTGTTACTGCTTACAAGGTATGCTCTCGATCGATTTGCTGAATAAGTAAGGTTGTAAAAAAGCAACTAATGTCAAAGGAAATTAAGTACGAAAAGAAGTCTAATGTCCAAATTTTAGATGCCACTTTGCGAGAAGGAGAGCAGCAGGCAGGGGTTCGTTTTAGCTGCCAAGATAAAATCCAAATTCTTCATCTTTTAGAAGAGTTTCAAATTGACTGCGTTGAAGTCGGTCATCCGGGGATTTCAGCAGAAGATGAGCAGATTTGTCTGGAAGTAGCGCAAGCAGCCCGCTCTACGCAAATCTTAATGCATGCTAGAGCAAACGTGGAAGAGATACGAGCCGCCAAGCGAGCAAAAGCTGACTGGGTGGGAATTTGGGCTGCAGTGAATCACCTAGCAACAGAAACTAAATTTGTGAACCACCACAAAGGTTATATTAGCGAGAAAATAAAAGTGGCGATCGCAGAGGCAAAACAGTTAGATTTAAAAGTGCGTTTCACGATTGAGGATGCATCCCGAACGCAGTGGGATGATATTGAATGGGTGAGTGAGATAGCGCTCCTTGCAGGAGCAGAACGCATAAGCTTAGCCGATACAGTTGGTATTCTGGAACCATCGACCTGTGCAGAACTAGTATCGCGTGTTGTCAAAACCTTTGGTTGTGAAGTTGAAGTGCATTTACACAATGACTTTGGTTTAGCACTAGCAAACACACTGGTAGCAATAGATGCAGGAGCTGCTGTTGTAGATACATCGATATTGGGAATTGGAGAAAGAACCGGGATCGCGGATTTACTTCAACTTGCTGTTGTTCTGCACCAAAAAAGAGGAGAAAAACGCTTTCCCTTAGAAAAAATTCCCAAATTAGCTCATGCCGTACAACTTGCTACAGGCTACGAACCAGACGAACTTAGACCCGTGGTTGGAAAAAACGCTTTTACTCACACCTCAAAGTATCACGTGCAAGCTGTGGAGCGTAACCCCAATTCTTATGAAGCATATCCACCCGAGTTAATTGGTCGAGTCCGACGAATTGAAAAGCAGCGTCCGTTTTTTAGATCCAACTCAGTTTAAAAAATCTGCTCTAAGCGCTCGAAATCTCGCTGCACCTCAAGCCATAAAGCTTTATTATTGGGGTCAGTCTTCAGCGCTTTTTTAAGATAAATCCTAGCTTTCAACGGCTGGTTGTCAGCAATTAAAGATCGCCCCCAAAGCTGATAGGAAATAGCTTGCCACTGGCGCACTTCTGCATCATCTGGTAGACGCTGTGCCAATGCTTCCGCCAGGGCAGTTGCTTGAGGGAAGCGCTTTTGTTTCAAGAACTGCTGCAATTGCTCGTAAGTCCGCCACTTCAACCGCCTTTCGATGTCCACAACATTAGGCGGTTTTGGCTTTGGTTTTGGCTTTGGTTTTTCCTTTCTTGGAGGTTCTGGGCGCGTTACTGTTTCCTGACGTTCAACTGTTGGTGACGGAGTGACCTGCCGGAATGTTTCTTGCTGTGGAACCACCTGCAACAATAGCTTGTATGCCTCGGTTACAGCAATAAACTTTTCTTGAGCTTTTTTGTCATTTGGGTTGATATCGGGATGGTATTGCTGCGCCAAACGGCGATATGACGCTTTGATGTCGGAAAACGAGGCTCCCGACCTGAGACCTAATAAACGGTAGCAATCTCCTAGATCCATCTGAGCTATCAGCTATGACGAATATCAGCTATTAGCTTAAAGCCTAAGCATGAAGTTTTTATGATAATGACTTAATTTTTAGTTTAAAGTCCATAATTTACATTTTTAATAATGGAGAATAGGGGCTTGGGGCTTGGGGGCTTGGGGGCTGTGGGGGATTAAGAGAAAAAAATGAACTATTTGTATTAGAAACTCCCTCACTCCCTCACTCCCTCACTCCCCTCGTCCTCTACCGTTCTTCAATCACACGGTCAATCAAACCGTATTCCTTCGCCTCTTGAGCAGACATCCAGTAGTCACGGTCTGTATCTTTTTGAATTTTCTCAATAGGTTGACCTGTGCGAGCTGCTAACATTTCATTGAGTTGCTGCCGCATTCTAAGAATTTGCTTAGCTTCAATTTCAATATCAGTAGCTTGACCTTGAGCGCCGCCAAGAGGTTGGTGAATGAGAATTCGAGTATTGGGCAAAGCAAGACGTTTGCCCTTTGTGCCAGCAGCTAGGAGGAAAGATCCCATTGAGGCTGCCATACCCACGCAGATGGTAACGACATTAGCTTTGATATGCTGCATGGTGTCATAAATGGCAAGACCTGCTGTCACCGAACCACCAGGAGAGTTGATGTAAATGCTGATGTCCTTGGTTGGGTCGTCGGAATCCATGTAAAGCAGTCTGGCAATAATGGCATTAGCCATACCATCGGTGACTTCTCCACTCAGGAAAATGATTCGTTCGAGGGCAAGGCGTTCGTAGATATTAATCCACTGGGTATAAGGTTCCCCAGGGAAACGATAAGGGACTCTAGGAATACCAATTGGCATAGTGGTTTTCTCTTGGGTTGAGTGAAAAATTAAGATTTAACGAGGAAGGGTCGCAGCCACTGCTTGAGGAAGTTCTTTGGTACTTTCCAAAACCCGGTCAATCAAGCCGTATTCTTTTGCCTCTTGAGGTGTCATATAGTACATGCGATCCATATCTTTGGCAATTTTCTCCGGAGGTTGCCCCGTATTCTTGGAGAAAATTTTCAGGATCATTTGCTTGTTCGTTAGCACCTCTTGTGCTTGAATTTGAATGTCTGTTGCTTGCCCGTAGCCAGTACGGCGTTTTGCTTGGTGCAATACAATTGACCCATTGGGTAAACTGGCGCGGTAGCCTTTGGTTCCTGAAGATAGAATCATAGCTGCCGTACCCATCGCCTGACCGATACAGATGGTGTGGACGGGAGGCTTAATGTAATTTAGGGTGTCGCAAATAGCAAATGCTTCCGTTTCAGCGCCTATGGCATCCCCAGTGTACCAAGAAGTGCCTGTGGAGTTGATGTAAATGTAAATTGGCTTTTCCGGATCGTCGTACTGCAGGTAGAGAAGCTGAGCAATAATCAGTTCTGTTACGTCTACTCCCAGTTGCTGTTTATACTCATCCGGTGAAACCAAGGGCAGTCCCAGGTATATGATTCGTTCCTTCAACATGAGGGAAGGCAAATCTGGCGGCGGAGACCGGTAGAAGCTATCGCCGTAGTAGGGGGCTTGAACAGCCTTGATGGGGGAGGTTTCCATAGCAACTGTTGCTCAATTAATTCCGTTAACTGTAGTACATCCTAGCGCGATGCTAGGTATGTTGGAGGTGTGGATTCCTCTAACTCCTAACTTATTACGTTTTTGTTAAAGTTCTTGTCGCGGAGGTTTTCCGAAGAGCTGAAACTGGAGATTGAAGTTATCTATAAATTAGTATATCCCGTGTAAGAAGTTTGGGGGATTATGAAGGTTAGCCTACAGCCAGCTCTCAATGATGGCAATTTAGATGCAAATCAATCTAGCAGTCAACGTCAGTTGGCGATTTCCATTTCTGCAATGCCGGAAATTATGGATCGTAACGTCCCTCTGAATCTATGCCTCATTCTCGACCATAGTGGTTCTATGAGCGGACGACCACTGGAAATTGTCAAAAAAGCGGCAATTCGCCTTGTTGACAGACTCAATCCTGGGGACCGTCTCAGTATCGTTGTTTTTGACCACCGTGCTAAAGTTCTGGTACCGAATCAAATTATCGAAAACCCAGAACGCGTTAAGCAACAAATCAACCGTCTTACTGCTGACGGTGGTACTGCAATTGACGAGGGGTTGCGTTTGGGTATAGAGGAACTGGCAAAAGGAAAAAAAGAAACTATTTCTCAAGCCTTCTTACTTACTGATGGTGAAAACGAGCACGGTGATAACAACCGTTGTTTGAAATTTGCTCAATTAGCTGCTGGCTATAGTTTGACTTTGAACACTTTAGGATTTGGCGATAACTGGAACCAGGATGTTCTGGAAAAAATCGCCGATGCTGGCGGTGGGACTTTATCTTACGTTCAGCAAGCAGAACAGGTGGTCGATGAGTTTAGCCGTCTCTTTACCCGTGCTCAAACGGTGGGATTGACTAATGCTTATCTGCTTTTCTCTCTCATGCCTAATGTGCGATTTGCAGAACTAAAACCCGTAGCCCAAGTTGCTCCAGACACAATTGAATTGCCAGTACAATTAGAGGTTGATGGGCGTTACTCTGTACGTTTGGGCGATTTGATGAAGGATGCAGAACGAGTGATTCTGGCGAACATTTACTTGGGACAGTTAGCGGAAGGTAGACAAACCATCGCTAAATTGCAGGTTCGCTATGACGATCCATCTCTCAACCAGACAGGGTTACTTTCTGAAACTATTCCTGTTGAGGCAAATGTGACTCGTTTGTACCAATCTGCTGCTGATTCTCAAGTGCAACAGCATATTTTGGCAAATACAGTTCATGACTAGGTATGTTACACCGCGAGAAGCGATGCAAATCCTCCAAGTCTCAGAAAAAACTCTTAGAGACTGGGACAAAGCCGGAAAAATCTCTACCATTAGAACTCCGGCGGGACACAGACGATATGATATCGATTCAGTCCTTACACCACAATTCACCAAGCAGCGAAAAACCATTCTCTATTGCAGAGTCAGTTCTCATAAGCAACGAGACGACCTCAACAGACAAGCAGATTACCTCCAATCACTCTTTCCCAAAGGCGAAGTCATTAAAGAAATTGGCTCTGGACTCAACTACAAACGAAAAGGTTTACAAACCCTTTTGGGACAAATTTTGTCTGGAGACGTCGAGCAAGTTGTATGCAGCTATAAAGATAGACTCGCAAGATTTGGAATTGAAATCCTCGATTACATCTGCACCCACAACAATACAAAACTCGTGGTTCTCAACCGCATTGATTTGTCTTGTGAACGAGAATTCGTTGAAGACATCTTGGCAATTATCCATGTCTTCAGTTCAAAGCTTTACGGGCTCAGGAAGTATAAACAAAAAATCAAAGAAGATTCGGATTTACCCAGAAGCTAACTTAAGGCTAGTTTATAGAAAATGGTATGGGGCTTGTCGTTGGTGCTACAATGCAGCGATTGCTTACCAAAGAGATTGTTTTGTAAACAAAGAAAAACAACCTAGCAAATTTCAACTAAGAGAAACTATTCTTAAGTCTTGTCCTAATTGGGTGTCAGAATGTCCATATTCTCCAAGAGAAGAAGCAGTTTTTGATGCTAAAATAGCTTTTTCTAAAACCAAGGATAAGACAAGTCCTAGATTTAAATCGTGTAGAGAACCCGTAAAAAGTTTGCGAATAAGTGCTAAATACTGGGGTGTCTTTTATTCTGGTAAAGGTAAAGGTAAGCAAATTGCAGGTTTTACTCATTATGCAAGTAGCAAAGCTAATGTAAACGGTGAAAGCATTGCTATGAAAAGCTTACAGATAAATCCATCAGAGCCTTTATGTGAAGAAATGCCATCAGAGTTTACCGTTTTACTTGATAAAGGACGATGGTTTATTTGTTTTGCAATTCCATTGGAAATAGAAGCAAATAGTCTAAGCAACTGCATTGGCTTAGATCCTGGTGTCAGAAGATTTTTAACTGGTTTTGATGGTGGACGGTTAGTAGAAATAGGCGACGGGTCTATTGCTAAAATAGCTGTGTTGTGTCAAAGGTTGGACAAACTGCAATCTCAAATCGCAAAAGCCAAAGGGAGAGTTAACAAAAGATTAAGGTGGAAGTTAAGACGACAATCAGAAGCGTTAAGAACTAGGATTAGAAATCTTACTAACGAGATTCATAACAAAGCTTCGGTTTTCTTAACCAAAAACTACAAACACATTTTCTTGCCAACTTTTGAGACATCTCAAATGGTTGTAAAAAAGCAGCGTAAGTTCACTTCCAAAACAGCCAGAAATCTGCTGACTTGGTCTCACTACAGATTTAAACAAACACTAAAATTCCACGCCTTAAAAAGAAGCTGCATTGTCCATGACGTTACAGAAGAGTACACCAGCAAAACTTGTAGTAAGTGTGGACAGGTTCACCAAAAATTGGGTGGAAGCAAAAAATTCAAGTGTCCTAATTGTGGACATGAGATTCCAAGAGATTGGAATGGGGCAATTAATATTTTTATTAAATCAATCAATGATTTGGTAAATGCCTTAACTTCAGTTAAGGCTGAGGAGGATACACCTCAATACACAGTAGATTTTAGTACTAGTTACTAATTTCTACCGGGTTAAATGGTATCCGTAGGAGTTTTAATTTTTTTCTAAATGTCATACTATTTTTCCCCCAGACAGGTAAAACATGAGTAATATCTTACTTATTGGAGTCACTGGAGGCACTGGAGCACATGTTGTCAAGGGGTTTCTCGAACAAGGGGTTACCAACTTACGTGCCATCACGAGGAAAATTGACCTTGCGCGTCCATCTCTGTTAAAGATGAATGATGCAGGAGTTGAACTGGTTGAGGCAAATTTAGATGATGAAGCTTCACTAGCAGCAGCCTTTGCTGGAATTTCAGCTGTTTATTGCCACGCCACTGCGGCTGATTCTGCCAAACCAGACCCACAAGAAATTGAGAGGGCAAAAAGAGTTGCACGAGTTGCTGTTCAAAGTCAAATCAAGCACTTTGTCTATAACTCAGCAGGCGGGGCAGATAGAAATTCTAGAATCGGGCACATTGAGCAAAAATACAAGGTAGAGCAGATTTTCAAAGAGGCAGGCTTAGCCACAACAATGCTGCGGGCATGCTTGTTTATGGAGGAATTTTGGAAGAAATACACTCGTCCATCTATTCTTAAGGGTGTTTTTCCATTTTCTATTCAGCCAGACAGACCCATGCATTTGATTACAACAAAGGATATGGGTCGCGTTGCTGCCTGGGTGATGGAAAATCCTTCCAAGTACATTGGGCAAGACATTGAACTGGCTGGAGATGTCTTGACTCCCAAGCAAATGGCAGAAGCTTTTTCTAAAGCACAGGGAATTCCAGTTGTTTACAGAGAGACGCCCGCATGGATCTTTTTGCTTCTCTTGAGAAAAGAACTTTTTGATTTAATTCAGTGGTATCGTCACAAAGGTTATCAAGCAAATGTTCAGCGCTTGCGAGAAGAGTTTCCTGGGCTTTTAACAACATTTAGTGAATTTTTAGAAGAAACCAGTTGGGCAAATAAGGAGCTGACTTATGAAAGTTTATAATTGTGAATCACCCCTAGCAAATAAGTAGCTGACTTATGAAAGTTGATAATTTTTAATTACCTCTAAATCAAGAGGATAACAAAACAACAACACCCAAGTCTCCACTTGCCTAATGATTTCCTCCTCTTTGTCATCCTATTCAGGGTTGTACCGATCGCAGCTTCCAATTGAAAGCTTACTTGACATCAGTGACATCGCCCTCGTTTTACTACTTTGAGGAAATATAAGCGTTTGACTTGGGTGTTGTTGTTAGTTGACGAGACAGATAAGAAAACAGCTTTTTACCTCTTTACTTAATTCAACTTTTTACTCAAGGCTGCTAAAATCTGCCAGGGAAGCTATTAGCTTCAATTACTAAATTAACACTGCAAGTGAGATTGGTATTTCTATTGCAACTAATCTTTACTTTTATTCTATAATTGCCAATTCAGTTCTTATGAGGTCAGCACCTTGCTTGCGCCGTCTCTTTCATCCAGAACAGATCCATGTCATCCCCCAAGGCTGCTCTCATTCGTTGCCATAACTTTTGTTTCGTATACTAAGAGAAAATCCGATCGCATACCGATCGCATGGGTATGAACATTTGTACAATTATCTTGTTGCGACATATACATTTACTGATACAGGAGATAACCAATGCCACTACAGGCAGTTGGATCGATTGAAACTAAAGGTTTTCCTGCCGTACTAGCAGCGGCAGATGCGATGGTGAAAGCAGGTCGAGTCACCCTGGTTGGATATATCAGAGTGGGTAGCGCCCGCTTTACTGTTAATATACGGGGTGATGTTCAAGAGGTAAAAACTGCAATGGCAGCCGGTATTGACGCCGTAGAGAAGGTTCATGGCGGTACTCTGGAATCATGGGTTATTATTCCTCGTCCCCATGAAAACGTCGAAGCTGTTCTACCTATCGGTTATACAGAGCAAGTTGAACAGTACCGTCAAGCCGTAGAAAATCCTATTGTACGTAGGTAATAGTCATTTGTCATTTGTCATTTGTCATTTGTCATTTGTATCTAAGGACAAGGGACAAAGGACAAAGGACAAAAGGCTAATCTTATGTCTAAAGTCTCCATTATTATTCCCACTTTAAATGAGGCGAAGTGTTTGGGACGCACCCTGCGCCATCTTAGCCTATTAACACCTCCTGCAAGGGAAGTGCTGATTGTAGATGGCGGAAGTTCTGACGAAACCGTCTCTATAGCCAAAGAACTAGGGGCTTCTGTCCTGATTGCCCAAAAACGCGGGCGTGCTGCACAAATGAACCAAGGTGCAGAGGCTGCAAAAGGGGAGTTTTTGTGCTTTTTGCACGCCGATACATTAGTTCCCGATGACCTGGTGACCCTCATTGAACAGACACTCGCTACAAAAACCGTTGCTGCTGGGGGTTTTATTTCTCTAATGACAGGAGAGAAAACCACTCGTTGGGGAGTGTCGCTACATAATTTGTTGAAAACTTATTATGCGCCACTGCTATTTCGCCCACACCTGTTTTTTCGAGGACTGCGTTTGTTGTTTGGGGATCAAGTCATATTTACGCGTCGCTCTGATTTTTGGAAGTGTGGCGGATTTGATAGCAATCTCCCGATTATGGAAGAAGCAGACTTATGCTTGAAGTTGGTACAAACCGGGCACATCCGTCTTGTGAATCGCATTGTCCAAAGTAGCGATCGCCGTGTAGCACATTGGGGTTTTTTTAAAGCAACAGCAATATATCTTTACATTGGGTTTCTTTGGGGTGTGGGTGTTTCACCACAATACCTCAAGCGGTTCTATGACGATATTCGTTGATTTTTGTATCTCTCAAATAAATTCTCCGAAGAAATAATAAAACCTATTGCTTTTTCTTATTTTTCACCAATACCATTTTGTTGTAGGTACGCGACTTCTGTTTTTTGGCAACATCCTATCAAGGATGATTTCAAAATCCAACTGTTGTCATCTGTGGCTATAAGTACTGATTTGCGACGATAGAACAGATACAATTGTCCGCGTCTGTCTGCGTTAGTCTTTAATTTAACATTCAAAATGGTATAATCCCTAAATCACTCAAAACACACTGGCAATCTAGGCGAGGTTATAACAAATACCACAACAGTACACAGTTAACAGTGATAACCGAACGTCCATCGCTCATAACTCAAGTAACTGTTGAAAGGCGAAACATATATTGACAAAACCGCGTCTAGCCAAGGGAAAGTTTTCTTCTCCAGCTAGATTGGAATCAAAATGTCAGTTTTTTCAAAACCCTCATCTTTCAGACCGTACATATTCGTACATTTCAAGAAGCGCGTTTTTCAGGGTTAAGACTACTTGTCGTAGTTAGAAAATGTAAATTTTTGTAAAGTTACAAAAACCGCAGAAAACGCTATCTTCTGTAGTTCAAGCTAGAGAAGATGCATAACAGAGGCAAAACTTTCTGCATAACTTAAGCCAGCCAGAACGTAAATAAGAGTAGAAACCAGGTCAATGTCATGACGGACATGATTTTATCAGGGGCAACTGCCAGTGAAAAAGTTAAGTGGGAAAACAGGGGGTTGTGATGCAAACTTTAAAACAGGGTTTCGAGGAGCGCAATCTCACTATGGCTTCGGAGGCGGAAAAACTGGCACAATCTTGGCGCAAACGATTGGCCACAGAGTGCCCAGAACAAAACCAAGTCAACAGAGAAAGTATAGTTGATTGGCTCCTAGGATGTGATGTACAAAGATTTGAGGTACTCACAGCAAAGGAGCTAGATATTGCCCGACAGGCAATGGAGTACCGATACCGTATTTTGCGTCAACGCTACTTGGGGATCGCTAGAGAACGTGCTTATCGTAACTTGATAACTCGGCTCGGAAGTCTGGTAACGTTACGTAACAAAATCCAAACTTGGGTAGCGTTAAGCCGAGATCGCCAGCGAAGCGTGCTAGATGTGTTACAAGAAGTTATCCAAGAATTGCTGCAAAGTGATAACTACATACAACAGCAGATGGCAGTCATTGCAGAGTGTACGACTGATGACAGGCTCAAAAACGCCCTACTGTTTGCTAGTGTAGAAGAGTATTGTTTGCGACCAGTACGCAACCAACCACTGCTAGTTTATCGTTTTGTAAACTACCTACGACGGACTCAACGTGGAGGCTTAACCCAAGTGCCAAGTAGTGACTTGGTGAAACTGGTCTCGGAAGAAATTCTGGCGGATGACAGCGATACTCGAGTGAGCTTGGTTGATACTCAGGCAATTGCGGAATATCAAGAGGCACAGGCAGCAGAGGAACAGCAAACACTGCGTCAAGCAGTCAAGCAGGAATTTCAAAGCTATTTGCTAGAACATCTCGGACAAGAAGCTGTAGTTTGGCTGCAACTCTACTTGCAAGGGAAGTCACAAGATGCGATAGCTAAAGAACTCAATAAGCCAATCAAAGAAGTGTACCGCCTGCGGGAAAAAATAAGCTACCATGCGGTGCGGGTGTTTGCACTCAAAGATAGACCAGAACTTGTGGATAACTGGTTGTCAACCTCTTTGCAAGAAAACAACCTGGGTCTGACATCAAAACAATGGGAAATCTTACACGAGAAATTGACCCCAATACAGCGTCAGATTCTGGCATTAAGAAAATCAGGTCTTTCTATTGAGGAAATTGCTCCACAGTTAAAACTAAAAAATCACCAAGCTATGGGCGAATGGACGAAAGTCTATCTGACAGCCCAAGGTTTGAGAACCCAAGTGTAGGGGGCAAGGGAAATGGTCAATAGTAATTGCTACTGATTGACAATTGGCAGTTAAGGCTTTCGAGTCAACGCTCAAGAGTCAACAGTCAGCTAATGACCATGAGTTAATACAACTCCTTCCCCAACCCATCGGTTTACAGGTAATTTATTTAAGTTTTTTTTACTTAAGGATAACGAGCTGTATGATGTCAACTCATGAGTGGGCAGTATAGGATATAAAGAAACATCTAGCATTTAAACCGTATGTTGTCTTCAGAGGGTAAACCAGCTGATGCCACAGGAAGTGGTGAGCAAGTGCTACCCAGCACACAAACTCAGTGGGAACAAGGGCTAGACCGGGAGCAAATCTTTCGGTTGATTGAAAGTACTTTGTCCTTTGAGGCTTGCCTGTATCACCAGATTTTGCCCTTCAATATAAAAGACAACAATTTGGTATTGGGAATGGTAAATCCCCAAGACAGTGGGGCTATAGATTACGTTAACCGTATACTGCCATATATAAACTGTACGATGGAAACCCAACCGATAAGCGGCGACGCCCACCGTACCATACTCTCAGCGTACCTAAACCATAAGAATACAGCGGCAACTGCTGGCAAACCAATACCGAAATCCTGGGAAGACATTGCTCAAGAGAAAAACCCAGCCGAACTCCCACATAAAATTGATACTCAATCTGACAGTATCATCCCCCAAAAAACAGAGCGGCGATCGCCAGAAAAGACAGTAATTCAGGGGCAAATTCCACAGAATGAAGAAACGGTCTGGCAGTTTGGTTATTCACCCTTGAAAGAGTCAGAAAGCTTGGGACGAACTCCCCATCATCAAAGCCCGCTCCACCAGGAAAAAGAGAGAGATAATCAAGACACAGAACCTACCAACCTACATATCTTTCACTTACCAACACCAGCTACAGTCAGTCCCCTAGAGGAATTGGCAGCGTTACCACCAAAAAAATTACTCGAACAGTTGCTAGGGCGAGTTTTAGCAGACGGAATAGGTCGTTTGTACTTGGAAAGAAGACCTTACCACGGCAGAATACTCTGGAGTGAGAATGGAGTTTTGCAATCCGTCTTAGAAAAAGTACCACTCTCCGTTTTTCAAGGAGTCCTAAATGAATTGAAGCGTTTTGCCTCTCTACCCATGATGACTGTTGTAGAGCCAAAACAAGTAGAGAAAGAATGCCTCTATCAACAAAACCGCTTATTACTTCGCTTGCGAGTCATGCCAGGAATGTATGGCGAAGAGGCAACGCTACAGGTTTTGCGGGGAGCAGCATTAAAGTTTTATCAACAACAACAGTTAGCACGTCTTAGCCGTGATGCTGTAGGAATTTCCCAGCAATTGAGCTACAAGTTACGGGAACTCAAAGAACGTCTTGCTCTCAATTACAAACTCGATAATGGGCAATTAGAAGCTTTCAACACCTTAAACAAAGTACTGGAAAATTTAGATCAACAGATTAAGATACTGACAGATATTCCAGAACTAGCAGCCCAAAAAAAAAATAAAAATAGCACTGACTGTTGACTCATGAAGGCTGATTTTGGTGATTAGTCATTAGTCATTGGTCATTAGTTAGAGACCAATTGGACTAAAGAAAAAGGACTTTTGACAACGGACAACGGACAACGGATAAACTCGGTAAAACCGCTGATTTCGATTCGATAATTATTGTGTTGTAATAGAAACCTAGCTGTTAGCCAGGGATCGCCAAAAGGAGGTATTGATGTCTGTGACCCTCTCCCGCCAACCACAAGCAATGTGGTCGGGAGCTTTTAACCTCACTGTTAAAACTTCCTGATTCCATCGGGCTGGCATCCCAGTACCCTCCACAGGCAGGAGTACCAAGGGAGGTTTAGATGGCTGATGCTTGGGCTATAGCCATTCTCACCAAAATCGATCCCGATGCCAAATTATGACTTGGTACGGGGCTTGTATGAAATTTCATGCTAACTTAGTACATTTTTATTTTTATAGATATTTCAATGCAGACAGAGGTTTTTAGTGAACTTTTTCCTTTGATGAGCACAGCCAACCCGCAAACAATAGAATGGCTGCTTTCTGTTGCTATTGACCACGAATATCCCGCTGGAAGAGCTGTTCTCATGGAAGATGCCTGGGGTAATGCACTTTATTTTCTGGTGTCTGGTTGGGTTAAAGTCCGCCGGACAATAGGTGAAGATTCTGTAGCCATAGCAATCCTGGGTCGGGGCGATTTTTTTGGAGAAATGGCAATTTTGGATGAATCTCCGCGCTCGACTGATGTCATTGCTCTTTCACCTGTCAAGTTGCTGAGTGTTTCAAGAGAACGCTTTATTCAAATATTATTTAAAGACCCTCAATTACATCACCGGATGCTGCAACTGATGGTGCGGCGATTGCGGCAAATTAACGTCCGCTTGCAAATGCGCTCTTCTCCACCAGCAGTGAAATTAGCCCACACTCTTGTGACCCTGGGTGAAAGTTATGGTCAGTCTTTAGAAAAAGGGAAAGAAATATATAATATTCCTTACAAAGATTTAGCAGATGTTACGGAAATAAGCGTCGAAGAAACTAAAAAAATTATGGAAAAACTACATGAAAAGGGTTGGATTAAAATAGATAATGTCAATCAGCTTATTCATTTGATTAATTTTAAACAGTTGATAAATCTAGCTGGCAAAGTGTAAGTTAGTGCAAAGTAAAGTACGGAAAACTTTCAAGGAAAAAAACATTATCTTTTTTTCTTCAAAAATCTTGATCATTACATCTATCAGTAGATAGTCAACAAGCTGTGGTCGTCATTTGTCATTTATTCTTAATAAGGTTTTAACTATATTTACATTTCTTCATATAATGCCTTTGATGTCCGTCTCACCTGTTTTTATGCTCTAACGTCGTTGTTAGACTATCTGTACATCTTTATACATTAAGCTGGTTTTAAGATCGCACGCCGATTTTTCTATTTCACATAATTTTTTCCAATAAAAGTTAATTTTTATACTTTTAAAAGTAAGATACTCACCATACAATAGGTTAATATGATACAACTAAAAGACGCTGTATCTGTTCGCCAGTCACACGACTGCGTACAGTTCCACTCTTGATTTTATCAAGTGCTTTATTTAACTAAAAACTTTAAAAACAGTACTGAAGACTGTATAAGAGAGCAAGTTTTTTTACTCGTAACTATTGACTGTTGACTATTGATTGTTGACTAATGACTATTAACTAGTAAATCGTAACTAGTAATTCATATCTCCTAACACACAACCACTGATGACTAAAGCAACTGTACTGCGGAGCAATACTTATCAGGCACAAACCGCACCCACAATTCACGATCAGGTGGCAATGCCCCAACCAGAAACGCATCTCTTTGAGGTGACTCTGAAAATTGCGGGCTACCCATCCTCAATTTTGGATCTGAAATTTCCAGTATGGACTCCAGGCTCATACTTAGTGCGGGAATATGCCAGACATTTGCAGGATCTTACTGCATTTGCTCAAGATAAGGCGTTGCCTTGGCAGAAAATAAGTAAAAATCATTGGCAGATCGAAACAAATGGTGCATCAGAAGTAACCATTACTTATCGCATTTTTGCTAACGAACTCACAGTGCGAACCAATCACTTGGACGGTAGCCACGGCTATTTTAATGGTGCAGCGCTGTTTTTTAGAATACCGGGTTGGGAAGAATTCCCAATTGAGGTGACCGTTGTACCACCACACCCAGACTGGCGGGTAACTACAGCATTACCACCAGTCCCAGAAAAAGAATTTTGTTTTTATGCTTCAGATTTTGATACTCTTGTAGATAACCCTTTTGAAATTGGCAACCATCAGTTATATCAGTTTGATGTTTTAGGAAAACCTCATGAACTAGCCATCTGGGGAAAAGGAAATTTTCACGTGCAGCAAATGATAGCGGACATAAAAAAAATTGTCTGTACAGAAGCGCAAATGTTTGGGGGATTGCCATATCAAAAATACGTCTTTTTGCTGCATTTATTCAATCAGGCTCATGGTGGATTAGAACACAAAAACAGCTGCTCTCTGATTTATCACCGGTTCGGATTTCGCGATCGCGACAAGTACGAACGCTTTATGCAACTCGTAGCACACGAGTTTTTTCACTTGTGGAACGTCAAGCGCATTCGTCCTCAGGCATTGGAAGTTTTTGACTACGACCAAGAAAACTATACGCCTTCATTATGGTTCTGTGAGGGTACAACAAGTTACTACGACTTACTGATACCCCTACGGGCAGGAATTTATGATGCGAAATCCTTTCTGAGCAATTTGAGTAAGGAAATCACCCGCCACGAAAGCACTCCAGGGCGCAAAGTACAACCCCTATCAGAATCAAGTTTTGATGCCTGGATTAAACTATACCGTCAGGATGCAAATAGCGGTAATTCCCAAATATCCTACTATCTCAAAGGCGAATTGGTGTCGTTATTGCTAGATTTGCTGATTCGTTCTCACAATGGCAATCAGCAATCTCTTGATGATGTCATGGTCAAAATGTGGCATGAATTTGGCAAAGATGAAATCGGTTATACTCCAGAACAGTTGCAGGAAGCGATTGAGTCCGTTGCAGGAGTAGATTTGACTGATTTCTTCAAACGCTATATTGATGGAACTGAAGATTTGCCTTTCAATGAGTACCTAGAACCCTTTGGCTTGCAACTAGTTGTGGAAACTGACGAGGAACCATACCTGGGTACAAAAGTCAGTAGCGATCGCGGACGGGAAATTATCAAGTTCGTTGAAGCAGGTTCACCAGCACAATTAGCAGGAATTGACCCTGGAGATGAGTTGCTCGCTATTGATGGTCTACGGGTCACGGGAAATGAGTTAAGCGAGAGGCTGAAAGATTACCAACCAAACGATACCATCCAAGTGACAGTTTTCCATCATGAAGAACTCCGCACTCTACCTGTTATCTTGGGTTCTCCACGTCCCAGTAAATATCAGGTAAAACCACAAGCAAAACCATCTCCCACACAAAAGAAAAACTTTAGTGGATGGTTGGGCACACCTCTGAATAATTTGTAATTCCTAAGTTGTAATTTGTAATTAAATGAATAATTACAAATTACAACTTACAAAGTATAAAGTAATATTGAGGCACAGCCAACCAATCATCAGTGGAGGAGCTATGGAAAAGTATGTATGCACGCTTTGTGGCTATGAATACGATCCAGAAGTAGGCGATCCAGATAGTGGTATAGAACCGGGGACACCATTTGAAGATATACCAGAAGATTGGATATGTCCCGTTTGTGGTGCTCGTAAAGAAGATTTTGCACTTGAAGAATAAAAAACTCCACTTCTTTAGAGGCATAGGTTCCGTTAGTATTTATCCTACAGCAACATAGAGCGATCTCTCTGTTTACAGTTAGTCCTCGACATATCTGTTCAACAGACAAGTCACCATTTCTGGTTCAGAATAGAATCAGACACCCCTACCATCAAAAGTAATTGATGCAAAGCTCCCCAGCTATTATTTCCGATCTCATCGTCTCTGGTTTTCATGCCCTTTCCGACCCACTTAGGGTTAGTGTAGTGGAACTCTTGCGAGACAAAGAACTTTGTGTGTGTGACTTGTGTGATGTCTTAGGGGTCACGCAGTCAAAATTATCTTTTCACCTGAAAACTCTTCGGGAAGCAAGTTTAGTTCGCTCGCGACAAGAAGGACGTTGGATTTACTACAGCCTTAATCTACCTCAGTTTGTTGTTTTAGAGCAGTATCTGTCAGAGTTCCGCCGTTATAGCGAAATCTTACCTGCTCGTTTGTGTAAGGAGCCATAGTGAATGACACATTGATAATTTCCGATATAAATACTTATCGCTTTGGCTTTATGAACTACCCCTGGCTAAATCATCTTAAGCCAGGTTTTTTACATCTATCAAAAGTAGTAATTTTTTGATGCGGCAACCCCTGTGCTTTTGTATATGCAGCCAGAGCAGATGTTTAATTTGCAATTAAGAACTTAAAATTTTGTCCATTTTCAAGATACTTTATAAGTACTAACTTGCATTTTTTGATTTTCCCTTAGTCAAGATGCTGATAAATTTATCAGCATCTCTTTTTTTTTACCAATTTAGTTGTTACCAACTTTACTTATTTTTCCAACCACGTTGGTAAAAATAAGTTTTAGTCTTTAAGTACTTGCTAAATCTTGAATTAACTTTCAAAATACTAATTGAAATTTTAGATAAATCATTCATTTTATGACTGTTTCTCAAGTCATTATTCTTGCTGGAATTTTTCTGATAACAAGCATTATTAGCGTAATTGCTGGTAGCACATCTCTGATTACTGTGCCATTAATGTTTGAATTTGGAGTCGAGCCCCGAACAGCTATTGCTACTAATATGATGGCCTTAACATTTATGAGTATTGGGGGAACATTACCTTTTGTTGGGAAAAAAGTGATTAATACTAGACGCTTACCACTACTGATAGTTTTAACAATAGCTGGTTCAATTTTGGGGGCATTGCTTGTTTTTATTATTCCATCTCAGTCAATGCCATTTATTATTTCTATATCGGCGATCGCCGCCGCTGTGTTTTCAGTTATAAATCGAAATACTGGAGTGATTCTACTTGATAATATCCCTTCAACAATAACAGAAATTGGAGGCTATTTAGCGACTTTTATACTGGGAATTTATGGAGGATTTTTCAGCGGTGGTTACGTAACTTTACTCACAGCAACATACATTATGCTATTCCGGATGACCTTTGTTGAAGCAATAGCAACAACTAAACTGATTAATGTGTTTTCCTCACTGATAGCTACCCTTATTTTTATGAAACAAGGAATCATAGATTACCAGTTAGGAGTAATTCTTAGTCTTGCCATGTTTATAGGTGGAGTTATCGGAGGTCGTATGACTCTCAAGCTAAGTAATGCCTGGTTGCAGCGTATCTACCTAATAGCAGTTAGTGCCCTAGCGTTCATAACATTTCACAAATCCCTGCAACAGCATCAATCCAGTAGTGCGGCTGTCGAGTCACTTCGAGGCTAGTACAAAAAGGCTGTTCGCGTAGCGTCTCCTCCGGAGAAGTATAAAGGCTAAAGTATGAAAGTAGCACGCTAATACAACCAGCTTTACAATCAGCGTGCAACAGTAGCCTTATCTTTGCCGATGTGTACTGGAAGATCTGCTCATTATTCAAAACAGTAGTCACAGAAGCGATAAACTGTAGTATCTTTTCTAATACACAAATAATTTTTCGTGTACTTAAGAAATGTGTTTATGAGTCTTAATAATACCCGTTTGCATCCAAAACGATTGCTTTCTTGTCTGGTTGCAACTTGTGGAGTACTGGGTGTCATGAGTCCCAGTAGCGTATCTTCGCAAACGACTTCATCATGGTTTTTAACGGTGACTTCACCTCAAGGAACTTATTTCAAGAGACCGGGAAACTGGTTTAGACAATCACCTGAAATCTATTTGGAGAGTGAAAGGTGTTTTGCTAACCCAAATACAAGATTGGTTGTCTTGTCTTATCAAGACCCAAGACAAGCAGCAGTTCGAGACAGCGAACGCAGGTCAAATTACTATGGTAACGTCGAGAGGTCTCAAGATTACTGGGAAGTCACTTTTCAGAATTTACCTTCTAGATGCAACAATTCCAGCAATCGGGTTAGGCAACAAACCTGGTTTGTTTATAAAGAGCACGTACAAATAGTACCGCGATCGCGCCAGCAATAAAGTATTAATTTACACTTTAAATCATTAGGGCTACTAAAAGCCCACACCTTAATAACACGGGAAGCAAGTAGCCCCAAAGTATGAGTATCAAGGAATTAAAGGAATTGATACTCATACGTCATTCATGTTGGGGCGGAGCCGGTGTAACGTAAGTTCAGTATGGGTAGTTTAGCATTGTTGTGTTGCTTAGCTGACGATCCCTTTTATGTCAAGCTTGGAAATAAGCAATATCAGCATCCTTAACCTGGTTGTCGTGAGTCAGGGATAATGTCTGGGATAGTTGTTTGGGTTTGCGCTTCAGTATCAGAACAGTACCTATAGCGCTAGCTGCTAATAAAGCTGCTGTAGAACTAGATTCGGGAACCGATTTAGTATCAAGTCTGACTACTTTCCCTGTAGCCGGGAGATCGGCTCCGGTGGTGATGTAAAAAGCGCCATCAGGACCGATAGTAAAGGCACCGGCTGACTCTATGCCATTGCCACTCCAAAGAGTTGTGCGAGTACCATCAGGCGCAAGTTGGATCAGAGAACCCTCTGTACTACCTTTCCAAGGCGACTCATTATTGTACTGCAAGGCATACAAGTTTCCGGCAGTATCGAAGTCCAAGTCAATTAATTGTGTAAAGCCATCAGCGTAAACTACTGGTTTATTATCATCCCCAAGTCTAAAAATACGTGCTACACCTTCTTGATAGGGATAACCAGTTAATTCACTGACATATACAGCACCATCAGGACCAATTGCAATAGCTGTAGGCACTGATTGAAGAACAAGCTCATCTGGTTGCTCTGAAAGAGGAATAGAAGGTGGGAAGTCGGCATTTTCTACGGTTTGACGGGGGAATGGAATTGGTGTCAAGTTAGTACCATCAAGTCCCACAGTAAATACAATGTTCGCGCCCGCTTCAGCTATATAAGCTAGATTGCCTTTAATTGTTACAGAATAGGGGTTACTAATCAAATCACCTCGATCCGGATTGTAATTGAGTTCAAAATTTGCCAGGTCTGCAATACTTGTCAACAAACCTGTGTTCAAATCTATTTTGTGGAATTGTCCCATTTCAGGAGCGTTGAGTAGAGAATTACGACGTCCTGGATCGCCTGCAAAACCATAAATAAGATAAGCGTTTCCTTCGGAATCAAATTTGATATCCTGGATTCCACTGGCTTCACTACCCGTGGGCTGATATCCAAGAGAGTAGAACCCTGTCAATATACGTTCTTGTTTACCATCCTTAATTCTAGTAATTGCACCACTGTTGCCCATACATAAAGGAGCCAATTGGACACTAGGTGATGGTATGCAAGCACCATTTCCTCCAGTACCGGCTTCTGTAATGTACAGACTACCATCAGGACCGAAACTGAGACCCCGTGGATTATCGAGACCATCGGCAATTACTGTCAACGATGCAGCTTTGGCGGCTTGCGATCCAAAAATAAAGGCAACACAAAATGTGAGAAATAGAATAGGAAATTGCTTATTCTTCATATGTCCAAAAAATTAAAATTTTATCCAAATACTTAAATCAAAACATTGATGCGATTGACTAGATGAGAAAGTTTCAAAGCCCCACTAAGCTTTTGGTACATAGCTTCTTCCACGGGCAAATGTATCCAAGTTGCCAGCTTTGCCTTCTAGCAAACGCTTGATATTTATGCTCTCAGACATAAAGTCCTCAATCTGAAGTTTGCCGCGAGGTAAAGGCTGGTTTACTTTCCAGAATGAGATCCGATGCTGGATGAAGCCAGAGGCAGAAGAATCACCAAAAGCATAGGCAGTGGGGACAAGCAGCACGGGGGAGCGCTGAAGAAATCCGCAGTCAGGATAGAAGTAGTCTTGTTCAAGCAAGTAGTATTTATCCATATGATGCAATTGCAGTGTGACTTTTACCTTCTGGTCGTATTCATCGAGAAACTCACCTGATTGAGGGGAAATCTCACCATATGGACGGAGCAGATGTGACCATTCGTTCATGTTTCGCAGGTTTGATAAGTATTCGACTCCCGTTTCAATAGGAGCATCAATATAGATAGTTTCACTATCTATATAATTGCGTCCCATCACTGCTGCGGTATGACCGGCTTTGCGCTCCAAAATAGCCTTGAGAGAACGACACTCAGAAGTATGTATTGTACCAACTGCCTCGCCCATCATCGGAGTCCGTCGTTTGGGATCGACAAAGCTTACCCAATGGAAGTATACACCCTCCTCATCTGTTCCCGTTTCGATGTAGCTTGGAGGAAATAGCAGAACAGGGTATACTTGGAAGTACTTATTATATTCAAACCCGCAGTGCCACTCAATGCCGTAAAATAGAGGGTGTTTCAGCTTTTTTACGTGATAGTAGAGATGGTTCTGATAGGCAGATGCAGTTCCAAGCCAGGTATCTTCGTCAATTTGCTCTTTCATCCGGCTAAAGAGTGTCCAATCGTCCAAGTTTTTTAAGCTGCAAAGGTACTCGAAAGCGTTTTCTGCTGAGGTGGCAATAAAAGCAGATGCAGCAAACGTATTTTTTTCCACTGTTAACTCCTTAAATGTATCTTAGTCAAAAGTCAAAAATCAAAGCTGAAGGCAGAAGGCAGGAGGTAGCATTGCTGAAGGGTACAATTATGGGACTCTGTCTTTTCTAATGCGTTGTTTTAGTTCTTAAATTTGTAGCAAGTAGCGTGATACTGGATTAACGCTCGTGCTAAAGGTTCCAACTAATGGAAATTTGTGAGGCTCGTAACTACACTTGATTGAACTTCTGGTGCTGTTAAAGCTTGATTACGTCCTTGAGAAGGTGCATTTCGACTCGGATCGATTACTACATCTACTACAAAAGGAACAGAGGAGGCGATCGCTTGCTCCAGCGCTGCGTGCAAATCTGACTCTTTCTCGACTCTGATACCAGCTGCTCCCATACCACGGGCAATTAAGACGAAATCTGTCTGTGGAATTGTCGCATCTGCACCCTGAAATCCCAACGATGTCATGCCTTGATAGCACATATTGTAATAGCCATCGTTGAGTACAATCCAGACGGCAGGAATTTTGTATCTTACAGCTGTACTAATTTCGTTATTCATTAGCATTGCTCCATCCCCAACAATAGCTACAGCTTTACTATTGCGGGCTAGTGCTGCACCTACAACTCCGGTGACGGCTTGACCCATTGCGGCAAATCCGGTGCTGACTCGGTAACGATTTGGTTGCGAAAATTGCAGTAGATGATTTGCCCAAATAAACGAATTGCCCGCCTCTGATATAACTAGGGCATCGCTACCCTCAACAATTACTTTTTGAATTTCCTCCATTAAAACTTCTGGTCGTACTAGATAGTCTGGACTAGGTTCCATTACTTTGCGTTCTGGACGAGGTAACGATAATGTTGTTGTACAAGAAGAAGCTGGTAATTGCTTCAAGAGTTCTTGTACAAAAGTTTTGATATCAGATTGAACGGGGAAAGTTTCAGCATGGGGATATGCTACTCCTGGTACTTCTGGGTTAATGTCTACATGTACAAAGCCTCTCGGGGGAAGCATCTCTTGACGCCAGAAAGAAGTTGCTTCACCAAGACGTGTTCCTAGTACGAGTGTACGTAAAGGAGTTTGCTCTTGCATATAAGTGATGACAGAATCTTGACCACCCCAACCTGTGACACCGACAAACTGGGGATGATTTTCAGGAAAAATGCCTTTACCACGGGGTGAGCACATAACTGCTGCACCTGTTCTTTCGGCAAGTTGACGAATTTCTTCTGCTGCATCACGTGCTCCGAACCCAACCCAAATAGCAAAGCGTCCAGAAGATAATAATTCAACAGATTGAGCGATCGCTTTCGGGGAAGGTGTCACCCGATAACTAGAAAAATCAAGCTGGGGCAAGGACATACTATCAACTAAACTTGACTGTACATCGTTGGGAATGCTCAAATGAGCAACAAACGCTCCTGGTTGTGCTAAACCAGTAGCCAGTTGGCGAAAAATTTGTGGGAGTTGAGCTGTAGATTCAACAATGGTTGCATAGTTGAACGGCATTCCAGGAGTAAAAATTCCTGCACTGGGCAATGTCTCAATACTGGTTTCCTGAATTGCACGACGTCCGCGCTGTGATGCTGACGTACTAGCCGATAAAAGAATCACCTTTGCACCTTCATTACGAGCAGCCAATAAGCCTGTGAGGGTGTTGCTGATGCCTGGACCTGTTGTAGTAAACACTATATTAGGACAGCCACTGGCAAAGTAAGCTTCGACTGCGGCAAAAGCTGCTCCTCCTTCATGGCGAAAATTCAATACCTGCATATCACTGTTCAATAGTGCTCTCCAAAGGTGGGCCATACCACCTCCCATAAGACCAAAAGCTCGGCGCACACCCAAATTTTCTAGCATTTGGATCGTTGCGTCTGCAACTGATATCTGTTGGGCTATTTTTGAGCCTCCGGTACTGTTAAACGCAAAGTTCTTGAATAACTCAGTATTACTTCCTTGTAAAAGAGCTTTGGGATTAGTCATAGGATCTCTCGTCTGGATTTAATACAAGATTTCGTTTTTTTAACTGCTTAGTCAATTTAGTGCGGCACTCAGAAACTTCACCTTATTTGAACCTTTGTAGGTTTATTAGGGGAAGACTCAAGATTTATACAACCCTCAGTAGCTTACAAAGTTTTATAAACTTATGTAAAACAAGGGTTCTATTCATTACCAATAAAAAATATTTATTGATTTCGTTAATAGCGTTTCTTCTAAAAAGCAGAGTTTGCTTAACTCTTCATTACAATTGCTTTCTTCATGTTTGATTTTTCGGTTGTAACGTTTGTATGGCAGAAATTCTAAAAAACTTTGCAATTGACTAACCCTAAACTTGTATTATATGATTTTCATTTTTTTCAATGTTTTTTACATCAGTAAATTTACATTTTTCTTGATTTAATTCATACTTAAAAAAAACAAAATCTCTCCAATAATTCCTGGATATATTCTAAACATATGATGAAGATTAAATGAAGAAAATGTGGTTTATACATAGATTTTTTATGGTCAAAATGCTCGTCTGAGGGCAAGAAGTAGAAGCAGGTAGAGGAAATAAAGGAAGAAGTCAATACAGTTGGGAATTGTATGAGTATTACTGTGGTGACATCACAATTTGTTGTGAAACCGCATTTAGGGCAGTTCATTAAAATTTTATCTGTTGTGCCAGTCAAATAATTCGTTGCCCAACAAATATACTCTGCCTGAAAAACAAAAATAACTTGATACTACAGTAGACGAGCGCCATTCCAAAAAGAGCCCAGCTTATCCAGAAAGAAGCAATCTGCAACATCCAAAGACTCACTAAAACTAGTCCCAGAATATCAGCAATTAATACTGGCAGACGTTCAGAAATTTTCCAAGTTTGAAGGACATTTTCTGCTAGTGGATAAATTTTTACTCCTGCAAATAAGTTAAACCAAACTTGACTCAGTAAAATCAACAACGAACCCCATCCCAGCCAAACTGATGATGTATAAAATCCTAAAAGTTCTAGAAAAATTGTACTAATCGCGATCGTGGAGAAATTATCCAAACGAGTATCTTGAACTTGCTTCTTGGCATCAGCGATTTGTTGCAAATCCTTGGTTGCCATCCGGGCTTGCTCTAAACAAAACAAAAACATCCCTACAGCCAGGAGTTGATGCGTTATTTCTTGACCCCAAATAACTTGTCTCAATATGCAAAGACAAGCAGGCAAGAACAGTAAAAACATTATTCCAGCGATTGGCAACATGAAATGGTTTCTTATGGTTAAACAAATGAAACATCAATCATAAGCCATTTGAATGAATGGTGGACACTGCCCACCCTACTACTACCGCTTGCTGAAATAGCTCACAGACGAAAGTTTTAGCGTTAGTTTTACCCCTCCCTAGCCCTTTCGAGGAGAGGGGGAGGGAAGTTAATTTCTTGTTTCTTCTGTTTGGGATGCTGTATTTTGCCACAAACAGAACAAGCTACCCAATCGAGGTTTGGGAACTTGATTTCTTGTTTCCCCCCAAGAACGGGGTTTCGGTGACTTGTAGCAAGTGGCGTGGATTAAGGGGGGTAAATCCAACTTGTGTGACACGGTAGTCTATCGGATGAGAAGTGAACTTCTGTTGAAATTAGTTAAAGTTATAGATTATAAAAACAACTTATATTTTACGGATAGTGCTATTTTATGAATTTATATTTAAACTGCTTAGTAGCAGCAGTTAAAGGAGACACCGCAATGCTTGATTTCCCCAGAAACAATTATCGCCACAACTACTTTACTAAGTTGAAATTTGACAGTAAGGCTGTACTTGAACCCATTCGTCAATGGCTTGATTGTATTGAGATCGCTAACCCCAAAATTGCACACTTTTTATGTAAAGTCATTCCAGTTCAATGTCCCTTTGAGCGGGATATTTACCTGTTTGGTCGCAAATTAGCACATATTCCACCCCTGTGTAAACTAAATCCTTTCTATGAGCAAGTTACCAGTTTGCGATTTCGTGCCCTTTGCTATTTGGCTGATGAATGCGGCGAAGATATTCGTTGCTATTGCTGAAGTGCTGTACTATATATAAGGAGTAAACAAAAGTGAACAATGGTAGAACGCCCAATTAAAAAATCAGATCGTCAGCCTAAAGTTGATTCAGACAACACCTCTGAAAATTCAGATTCTCTGCCTCCTGTAGAGTCAAATGCTAAACCCATAAAACGAATTGGCGATCGCAAAGCAGATTCTTCTGAGCGTCGCTCTTCGGGTAAAGGTAAGAAAGGATCTTTTGCCAAGGAATCCAAGCAGCAGGTTAATCCTGCCTTAGCGCGTGGTCCAAAACCCGCTAAGCCAAAACCCGATGTCATTACAGAGCCGGAAACTGCATCGGAAGTTGTTTCTGAGGGATCTCAAGGCGAAACAGCAGAAAGTTGACACTCTCAATTCAATGGTGAAATACTAAGCCATCCTCCCTTCAACTAAGTTCAGAATTTCGTCAAAGCAGAAGTGACGCAATAAATCCATCAAAACCTCTGCTGTTTCTGAATAAGTTTCAGGAATTTCTGCGATAAGATGAGCAATTCGATTTCCATCAACTTCAATAGCTGCTTGGTGTAGTTGTACCATCCATTCAGCAGGCATGATGTTACCGAGATCTGAAAGTTTCACGCTTTGCTGTAGCTCCCCATTTCTCTGTTCTTGGACTTGTGTACTTTCCTGCTCCTCTGCATACAGATAGCGTACACCCAAATGCTCAGCTAGCTTTTCAAAAATAATCTGTTCCCGAAATGGTTTGCGAACTAAATCATCACACCCCGCAGCCAAGATACTTGCTTGTTGTTCTTCAAAAGCGCTTGCTGTCAGTGCTATGATGATTGTACGGCATCCAGCGTCACTTGCATTTTCGTTAGGGTTGCTTGCAGTTGCTTAACCTGCTTGGCTAAATCAGCACTCATCTTTCAGTTGCTGTAACGTGGCATTCGTCCCATAGTCTTGTTGAAATTCTAGCTTTATGGCATAAATTACAGCAAAATTACTTAATCATCTACCGATTTTTAACCCCGTAGGTTGGGTTGAGGAACGAAACCCAACAACTCCATCCACGAAACCCAACAATTGGATAAACTTTGGGTTTCTCTTTGTTCAACCCAACCTACGATTATTCTTTCTTCAGAGCGACAGAATGAAGTTATGATTGCTCGGAATCCAGAATCGTTCCTTCCAAATTAGCGCCCTCCAAATTGGCTCCATTTAAATTAGCGTCCTGAAGCTCAGCCTGACTCAAATTAGCATCTTTCAAATCGGCTACAACTAAATCGGCTCCGCTTAAATCGGCTCCATCTAGGTTGGCAGCGCTCAGATTAGCTTCATGTAGGTTAGCCTCGCTCATAGTTGCAGTTATCAGGTTAGCAACAGTTAAATCAGACTGACTGAGATTGGCGTTATCAAGTATAGCTCCATCTAGAACTGCTCCATCTAATACGGCTCCACTTAAATTGGCTCCACTTAGGTTAGCCTCCGATAAATTCGCCCCATTCAAGTCTGCATGATTCAGGCTAGCTTGGCTGAGATTTGCCCCATTCAGATTTGCTCCATCTAAAAGAGCTCGATCTAAAATAGCTCCACTGAGATTGGCTCCTGCCAAATTAACCTCGCTTAAGTCAGCGCCTGTAAAATCTCTAGCACCTGCTTCATATTGTGAGAGGAGTTCTGTTGCTTTCATAACTTTTTACCTATCTGTACTTCACTTAAAAAGGGCTGAGCAATCTCACTCAAGTGCCTCACAGTGGGTTTTGTAATTGTTCTAAACTATCAATTCTGACTGCTGCAAAATGTCTATCCGGAGTTTGAAATCCTATCTCCCTATAGATCCTTATTCTTTCAAGTTCAGAATAGACGATACACCTAATGTTTTACGTGTAGTCCATTGGCACTAGTTGCCCACCAGTTGCGTCGATTATCTTAATCAAGCTAAATCTGTACCGGGAAAACCCGTGCGGTCATTTAGTGTTGTTTGAATGGAATGTTGTACATCAACTTCATTGATTAAAGATAAATAACTTAGAGATAATGGCGGTACAATTCTATCACAAAAGTATACAACTCAGTCCGTGGTTAGGTAATATACTATCTAAAGTCGTGCAAATACTTGTCCTAGGTAAAGGTTTGCGGTCAATTAAGCGTCTTATCCCAGTGTTGTTTGCAGTATCCTTTGTTACTGTAATTCTGGTAGGCAACCTTCCCCTTGCAACTGCTCAAATACCCCAGTTACCTTCTCAAGAAATTCGCGGGGTTTGGCTGACTAATAATGACTTTGACATCTTTAGGCATCGTGCCAAAGCGCAGGACGCAATTGCTCAATTGCGTCGGTTAAACTTTAACACAATTTATCCCGTAGTTTGGAATGATGGCTATACAAAATATCCCAGTGCAGTAGCACAACGAATGGGTATACCTTTTTTCTTTAAGGGCGCAGAGGGACAAGATGTAATTGCAGACATCATTACTCAAGCCCGTCGCCAAGGTCTACTTGCAGTACCTTGGTTTGAATTTGGTTTTATGGCTCCTCTGACTTCAGAATTAGCATCAAATCATCCAGATTGGCTGACGCAAAAGCAGGATGGAACTCAAACTTCGATTAGTGCTGCAGGTGAGGTGGCGTGGCTCAATCCCTTTCACCCAGAAGTGCAAAAGTTTATTACTGACCTCGTCGTGGAAATTGTCACTCAATATGATGCTGATGGTATTCAATTTGACGACCACATGAGTTTACCTGTGGATGACAAGAAGCAAACGCAAAGCGGAACTGTTCGATTTTTTGTCCCAAAGCAGGAGCAGTGCGGGTGCGTCCAATGGGGCTAACTTCATTGCCTACTTTAAACTGATACCAGTACCATCGGTCTGGTTGTAATCCCTCAACAACAACGTGTACCGAGTGCCCTAATTCGGGAATTGCATAGGTCGTTCCGCTTCGCACAACCCGTGTCATTTTTTCATCAGTAGCAACCTGCCACTGTACGGAGACATTTTCTGATGGCATTCCACCCCCATTCAGTGGATCGGGAGCCAAACGCGTCCATATAACAACGCTTCTAGGATACGGCTCCCCTGAAGCGACACCGAGACTGAATGGATAAGCGGGGAATTTAGGTTGAGCATTGACTCTGCTTGACCATTGGGTTGTCAGTGCTAAGCCAGTGAAGAATCCACCACTAATCAACAGGCTGCGACGCTTCAACGAAGTTGATAGTAATCGCTCGAGATGCAAGCGTTCCATCACAAATCTTGCCTCTTAGTTTTTTCTGTTGAAAAAATATGCACCAAAAGATTATCAATTCGGCATCAACGATATAGTTAAGGGACTGTTAAATCTTGCTTAATTGAAAGATTAGTTTATATTTATTAGTAAGATAAAAAGTTTGTAATATTATCAAATATGATGAGTGTAAAACATCTTTCTATAGTACTACTACTTATAGTCTCTTTTTTAATTGCACTTCCTGCTCATGCATCTTTTTGCAAGAATTACAATGGACATCAGATTTGTATTATTGATATTAAACGAAGTGCTAAAAAATATTGGGAATATAGGGTATCTATAACTGTAGATGGGGTGAAAATACCTGTTGAAGTTTATAACTGCCGCGATCGCACTAAAGTTGAAAAAGACGGAACTGTTTTGCCGTTTGGAAAAAATGATCCTGGCGAGCTTGTGTGTCGTTTTTTTAAGTAGAAAATAAAAATGTTAGAAAAAGTCAGCTTTTATCAGATTATTAGGCTGCACTTATCAAATTTTTCAACTTCTAGCACGGGTGAATGCATTAAAACTTTACAAAAACATACTCCTCAATTTTGCTTAGTCAATCGCCTTTAGCCCTGATAGTATAAGCATCAGTGATGTTACAGGGTAAATGGCGGCAACTGTTGCAACATTGAAATCTTTAGGTGCGGTGGAAGTTTAAGAGGATAGGATTATTGAGTAAGAGTAAGTTAGTTAGGTATATATTATGAATAACGTTAACTCTGAAGACTTTAATGTGACAGAGAACCGCACACCTCTAGAATACGATGTTACAGGTGGCGAACGCGGGAAATATTACCAAGCTTATCGACGGGGACACACTGTAACCATTCAGCAAACAGATGGCACGACAGTTGTCCACCATTACACTCGTGAAAATGGGATCGTAATCCTTGACCCTGATGTCAGGGAATATTTTCCTAATGGGGAAGCGGTCAATCACGCCTTACGCACGTTGATTCACTTGATTCCTAAAAAACACGAATAGTTTTATACACGGGTGTTTCAACTAGTAACTCATGAGGTTCGCTTTTTTTGCTTTTTTTTTGCACATTAGCGTACCTCAATATTTTGTTGCATCGCTATTTTTAAATTCTCAGCTACATACTCAACAGCACGGAGTTTCCCGTACTTCATATCTAAGCAGAATAATTTGCCTATGTTACTATCTTCCACATCATCTAATACTTCTTGAAAGGCACGAACACAATCCCAACTATGAGTGGTTGCAAAAATTTGTATATTCAGTCGCTTTGCTATTTCCAAAATTAAGCGCCACATATCTGTTTGCACTTCATAATAAAGACCAGCATCAATTTCATCTACTAGTAAAAAACCATTTTCGGCATTCACAGCAAATATTGCTAGATTCAAAATACGACGCATTCCATCACCCATACTACCTAAAGGAATGGGGTCATGCTGTCCGCTTACTTTTATAATAATGCCACTATTAGAGGTTTGACGGCTGGTAAAACTAATGCGCTCTACATTTGGCTCTATAATTTGCAGTCCTCGTACAACCTCGTCTTCTTTAGGGGTAAGAGTAATTTCATCCCACATCTTAGCTAAACTGCTAAATGTTATGTTAACAGTTGTTAAGAATTGACAGCGCTGTGTTATTAAACCTGAAGCAAACCGAGAATTTACCAACTTAAAAAATTTTGGCTCTATCGAACCATCATCTAAGACTGGTACTTTGATTGGTTGGTGTTTTTGGTATGTAAAATTTAGTTCTAATTCTGGTATATCGGTTTCCGTGATATCTTCCAATCGTTCTAGTACACGTTGGCACAAATAAGGCTCACAAATGCAAATCTTTGTAAAGCTTGTAGTATTAGCCTGTGACTTTCATCCTTTAGCCTTCATACTGAGCGACTTTTTCTACTAGTTGCCAATGCTACTAATATTAACTGGAGCAATTACCCGAAATGAATGAAGTAAATTCCAAAATTTATCAAACTCAAAACTTCTTGGGTCAATTCTTTGACCGGAACGATCTACAGCCCTGTGAGTCGTAATCCTCTCATCTGGAACGTTACTTTGAGCGATTAACCAGGCAAGAGATTGATATTGAGCGTCAGTGTAACCAATGTGAGTTGGTTCTTTAGTCCCTACACCAGAAGGTGGAGTTTCTAAACCAACGTGATAGGCAAAGTTATTGACAGATGGAGGCAAATCAGCATTCGTCTTCACTGTCTCTACACCGAGAGGTCCTTCAAAAACTGAGTTACCTGCACCAAAGGCTCTTTTTTCTGGCGGGACTAAATAAACAACGGTGCCATCTAGCTTAATCATGGTATGGTAGCTAGCTTGGACGTTTTCATCTTCGTGGGAATTTTTAAAAAAGTTGATGGCGCTGGATGCAGGGGCTGCAGTTTCGTGAAGCACTATGATTGGTGCATTGTTAACTGGGTTGCCATTAACATCTGTTGCAAACCGATCGCCATAGTTACTTGGATCTGCCCATGCAATCTCGTATCTCGGTTTGTAAGCTGCAAAAGCTGCAGTGGTTTTGACGGAGTAAGTCAGAGTATTTGGAGATTGGAAATTTAGGGTTTTGTTCTTTTGAGTTTTCCCAACTTTCAGACGGGAATCGGAATCTTGACTGGGAATAGTTACATTTTGATTGGGTGCTGTTGTTAGCTGTTTCAGTCGAGAATCCGTATTGGGAGCAGTAGCCTTTGGAGATGGTGTTTTTTCAGGTTCCTTGGGTTCGGAGTCGGAATCAAGGCTTGAGATAGTTGCCTTTGTATCTAATGTTTTTGTGCTTTCTTCTGGTCGTTCGTCGTAATATTGATCCGAAAGCGCTGGTTTTGGATTAGATGTGACTGTTTCCTCTTGAAGAAAATCTGCTCTTCCAAGAAGTAGCCCTAAAATCAGACCCACTAACGCTAGAACTGCCAGTACGACACCTGTTGTTTTTACCCTAAATCTCATTTTTTTAACACTTTTATAAAATCTTTTACCTTCGCAATGATGTAAAAGAAATAATTTTTAATATAATTTCTTCATATAAAATTATACCTAAAAGACCAATCTGTCTATAGGTATATATAAGGAAATTGTTAATTAGTTAGTAGATAGTAGTTAGTGGTCGGAGTGCTACTCTACTAACCACTAACCACTAACTATGAACCCAATAACTTATTCATCAGTTTGACCGATGCGACGGATATTGAGAATATCGCTCAGTTTCTTGATTTGGGTAAATATCTGTTCGAGTTGGGGGCGATCGCGGATATCGATCCCCAAGTCTATCAAAGCTGGTTGACCGTTGGCAGTTTTCACCTGAGCATGACGCACATTAATACCTTGGTCGCTCAGGCGAGAAAGAATATCCTTAAGGACTCCCACCCGGTCTAGGGCTTCAATTTGGATATTGACTGGATATGTCTGAGGGCGACCATAGGGTTCACCGGAAGGATTCCAATGCACGGGAACAAGGCGATCGCATTCTACAGTATCCAAATTGTGGCATCCTTGGCGATGGATGGAAATTCCCCTACCTCGGGTAACAACACCAATAATTTGTTCTCCCGGAATGGGAGTGCAGCACCCAGCAAGATGGTATACCAATCCTTCTACTCCAACGATTGGGGAGTCAGTTGTACGCGAGGTGGTTGGTGTTGAGTCGCGCAGGGTTTTTGATGCCGAAGGTAACTCTTTGATCAAATCGCTTGATGTTGCTGCAATCGCGGGTTGCTGTGCCTTTACCAATTCTCGCCACCGATTCAGCACAAGGCTGAGGGTGACTTCACCGTAACCCAAAGCTGCAAGCAAATCCTCACAAGAATGGTAATTACATCGTTCCGCTACATTCTGCATCGGTTGCGACTTAATCAGGTTTTCCACACCGGATCTGCCCAGTTCTTTTTCCAATAATTCCCGACCGCGAGCAATATTTTCTTCACGGCGCGATCGCTTGTACCACTGCTTGATTCTATTCTTTGCTGCTGAAGTTCTAACAAAGTTTAACCAATCCAAACTTGGGTGGCTGTTTTTTTGCGTCAAAATCTCTACAATATCGCCATTTTGCAGCCGTGTTGAGAGGGGAACCATCCGTCCATTCACCTTTGCTCCCGAACAGTGATTTCCTATTTCTGTGTGAATGCGATAAGCAAAATCCACCGTACTAGAACCGGGGCTCAAAGGAATCACATCACCTTTCGGAGTAAAGACATAAACATCATCTTCAAACAGATTGTCTTTAACGCTTTCTAAGTATTCCTGAGCATCCTTGACATCATTCTGCCATTCCAGCAGTTGCCGCAACCATGTAAATTTCTCATCTGATGCTGTTAAATGGGTTGTCAAAGAACCACCCGATTCCTTATACTTCCAATGGGCAGCAATTCCATATTCAGCAATCCGATGCATTTCAAGAGTCCGAATTTGCACTTCTAAAGGGCGAGCCCACGGACTAATGACACCTGTATGCAATGATTGGTAACGATTGGGTTTGGGCAATCCAATATAATCCTTAAATCTTCCAGGGATCGGGCGGAAAGCATCATGCACAATTGCCAAAGCACGGTAGCATTCCTCATTAGAATTCACAATAATTCGTAGTGCTGCCAAATCGTAAATTTCGTGGAATTCTTTGTTTTGGCGCTGCATTTTTTGATAGATGCTATACAGATGCTTTGGTCGTCCGCTAATATCCAGACACTGAATTCCTGCTTCTACCAATCGATTCCGCAAAGTTTCAGCAACGGCTGCTAATCTCTCTTCTCTGGCTCCTCGTTTCTCGGCTACATACTCTTGAATTTGACGGTAGGCATCTTGCTCCAAGTACTTAAAAGATAAATCTTCCAGTTCCCACTTAATGCGCCAAATCCCCAAACGATTTGCCAGAGGAGCAAAGATTTCTCGTGTTTCTAAAGCGATGCTTTTGCGTTTTTCTTCAGGAAGATGTTCGAGAGTCCGCATATTATGCAAGCGGTCTGCCAACTTTACTACTATCACCCGAATATCTTGCGCCATTGACAAGAACATTCGACGAAAGTTTTCTGCTTGGCTTTCGGTCTTGCTTTTGAAATTAATTTTAGAAAGCTTTGTAACACCTTCCACCAATTGCCGCACTTCCGTACCAAAGCGCTGGTCTATTTCTTCAATCGTGACATTTGTATCTTCCACTACATCATGTAGTAAGCCAGCTGCTATCATAGCAGCACTGCCACCTAGCTCGCGTAGTATTCCTGCTACAGCGACGGGGTGAGAAATATATGGTTCTCCTGATTTGCGGTACTGACCCTGATGTAACTGGTAGGCAAATTCAAATGCCTGAAAAATTAAATTAGACTCACTTTGCCTTCGGTCATCATGTGCTTCGGCGCTTTGTGTAGATGACCCCAGGCAATGCTGTAGCCATTCCGGAAGGGTAATATCAATTCTGGAAGTTAATACAGTGCTGCTCATAAAATAGCGCCAATGGTAATTGGTGATAAGGTTCAAAAGAGGAGTGAGTTGGCGGCATTGCCGTCAACAGGAACAATAACTGACATACGCAAGGACAATTTGCGTTTCGGGTGTTCCCTCAAGGCGTCAGTGCAAATTATCCAGTACGGGTGTCGGGCATCATAGGTTGTAAGTGTCGATATAAAGCAAATCCCGCCCCAAAAATTATTCAAGGCGCGAGGTTTTAAGATAGAGTTTAGAAAAGTTTAGCCTATCAGAAAAATTTCTTGACATTACCTTGTCATTAATATTATCTCAATAAGTACTGTATGTCTCTAATTCGCGAGAAATACGACTCATTTGCAATTCAGCTGAAGCAGTTGCATTCAGAGATTGCTGCTGACCAATTAGATTCACCTGGAATACGGCAACGGGTGATATCTTTGCAGAAGTTTTTTCAGCAACAGATCGTGCCTTTGGTGAATGAGGACACAGACAGTAACAATAAGGGGCGTTTGCAGTCTTATATGACTGAAATGAGTAAGCAGCTGCGGCTGTTGGAAATAGATGTCACTTTTCTCCAAGGAGCACGGCAAACTTCCACTACTAAAGCTAGACTTGATGCCATCGGCAATCGCCTAACCACTCTCATTGAATACTGTAATGCCTTATTGCAATAAATGGTACCAGCAGAACAAGCAGTATAACTGATGGAGATGATTAAAAATAATAAAAATCTGATTGTAATTTACTATTGCATTCTAAATTCAGATCCCTCCTGTATTTGTCGTGGGCTTGACACATTTATATTCGGTTAAACTTTGTGTAAAGGTAATCAAGGGTCTAAAGTCAAGACTTGCTGAAATTTGAACTTATGGCTTTTAACAGGGAATGGGGAACGGGGAATGCCTTGGGATAAATTCTGGGATTTACTAGAGTCTTTCCTTCTGCCCTCTGACCTCTGCGCCTTTCTTCGGTAAGTTCTCCTTGCAAGTAAATGTGTTGTGCAAACAGCGATAAAGCAGAAAAAGAGACTTCCGCAACAACCCTGATGCCTTTGACTGAATACTGTATCTTAATCTTAAAACTGAAAGCAGGTATTTGATAGCTGGTAGATAAAAGCTAATTATGAGTGAAGCCTTATTTTGTATTGAGAATCTGGGCGTAGCCTACCCCCATCATAGTGATGAACAAGTCCAGTGGGCGGTTGATGGTGTATCTTTCACCCTGCAACCTGGTGAGAGAATGGGATTGGTGGGAGAGTCAGGCTGTGGTAAGTCTACTCTCGGAAGGGCAGCAATGCGGTTGCTACCACCATCAACTCAAATTGCAGGCAGAGTTACTTTTCAAGGGCGATCTGTGTTTGATATGACCCCCGAACAGCTACGGAAATTTCGAGGAGAGGCGGTAGCTCTTATTTTCCAAGACCCAATGACGCGTTTAGATCCGCTAATGACAATTGGGAATCATTGTTTGGAAACTCTTAAGGCACACTCACCCCAGTTATCTACACGGGAAGCCAAGGAAATAGCAATTGCCACTCTGGAAAAAGTGAAGATTCCTGCTAGCCGTTGGACTCAGTATCCTCACGAATTCAGCGGTGGGATGCGCCAAAGGGTCGCGATCGCTTTGGCGTTACTTCTTAAGCCTAAATTAATTGTAGCTGATGAACCGACTACCAGTTTAGATGTCACTGTTTCTGCTCAGATTCTGCAAGAACTAACGCGGCTGTGCGGTGAAGAAAACATGGCACTCCTGCTTATTTCTCACGACTTGGCGCTTGTGGCGGAGTATTGCGATCGCATTGGCGTCATGTACACCGGCAAAATGGTAGAAACGGGCTCATCCCGGACTGTATTCCAACGACCCCAGCACCAATATACACAATCCCTTTTAAAAGCAGCTTTGCACATTCAAACAGTGGACGGGGGGTCAGGGGAAGATCCTTCCCAATCCCCAGTCCCTAATTCCCACATTGCGGGTACCCAGACCCCAATATTGCGCGTTACAGAACTCAAACAGCACTACACCCTAGAACCTAATTTTGTAGAACGACTTTTGAAACGGGAAAGTCAAACAATCAAAGCAGTGGACGGAATCAACCTAGAACTTTATCCGGGGGAAATTTTAGGATTGGTTGGCGAATCGGGTTGCGGAAAGAGTACGCTGTCGCGAACAATACTGCAACTGATTCGTCCTACTGAAGGTAAAGTCGAGTTTTTGGGACGGGATTTAACGAGGCTTTCGCGTCAGGAAATTCGCAATTCCAGGCGACAGATGCAAATGGTATTTCAAGATCCCCATGCTTGCCTAAATCCTGCAATGACGGTGGGACAAAGCATTGCAGACCCTTTGCTGATTCACAAGCTAGCAGATTCTGGCAAAGCAAAACAAGAGGTGATGTGGATGCTGGAAAAAGTGGGGTTAAAGCCAGCAGAAGTTTATTATCAGCGTTATCCCTCAGATTTATCTGGTGGACAGCAGCAACGAGTTGCAATAGCCCGTGCATTGATTACTCGTCCGAAACTCATCATTTGTGATGAACCGGTGAGTATGTTAGACGCTAGCGTACAGTCGCAAGTGCTAGACCTCATGTTGGAGTTAAAAAAAGAATTTGAGTTAACATACTTATTTATTACTCACGACCTTTGGTTAGCAAGATTTTTATGCGATAGGATTGCTGTCATGAACAGTGGCAAAATAGTCGAACTAGGTCCGACAAAACAAATTTTTGCCCATCCACAACATCCTTATACTCAAACCTTACTAGCAGCAGCCCCCTTATTGGCAAGAGCTTAACCAATTTTTGTAGTAGTTTCGTAGGGTGGGCACTGCCCACCATTGACTCTAACTCCCTCTCAGAATTTGTCTGATGCACCGTATGATTCGCGATCGCAAGCAGAACAATCGCACCGAGCGCAAAGATTACGTTGCCGAGCAAATCAACAACACCTCTAGAACCGATAGTCGGGGTTGAGGAAAACCATACCAGGCATAGGTTAGCAGCGCTCCACCAGCAAGTGCCAGCCGATGAGCATTCCCCCAACTTGCCGATTGCGACCACAGAGAAATCAGTTTGACGCTCGGAGCATAGAGCGCAAGGTAACTTTCTGTACGGATGCTTAAAAATGAAAATGAATGAGACAAACCATGAACTGAGGGAAATTATCTTATTCAGCACTTGCTTCCATCAACTTAGGAACCTTAACACTCGCACCATGCAACTCAACAAATCTATTAAAAAGCCACATTGTTTCGTGATTTGACAGCCTATTTCGGTCAACCAAATAGCCTAGATTCCTGTCAGCTAATTTTCGGTAATAAGGCAAATCTTCAAATAAAGTTAAACAAGAGGCAAGGTGCAACAAAATTTGCAGGAAGGGTTTGGGCCAATTTAGGTCGCTGTAAATATCAATGAAGAAATAATGCTCGTTATCTGTTAAGGGATGTGCCGTAAACATGACGGTGATTCTTTTGTCACTATACACTGGAACACTAAGCTCAATAGTATAAGGCGTATGCAATATTAAATCTACCTGAGCAATTGGTTGTCTCCAAATTCTAAGCACATTAAATGGAGAATCTAGGTAGGTCTCAAAAGTAATTCTTCCTCCAATAGGTGTGGAGTTGACTTTGTTAATCTTAATAATTTTCAAATTATTAAGACTAAATTTATGGATTGTTTCCAAATGTTTTAAATTTAATAGATGGTAGATTTGGCACAGATAGGGAAAAGGTAAAATATACTCCTGACTAATCATGTGTCGCTTTTTCAACTCGAACCCTCTCGTTTGAGCCTCACAATCGACACTTTCCTCAGGTTTCAAATACAGCCAGGTTAAGAAAAAGAAAGAAGCTGTAAATAAGTGGATAAGTTCTATGGTTGATAAATAACCATCAGCGAAGCCTGCAACAGTTCTATCGTAAATACCAAAAACCCAGGATGGAATACCAAAGAGCCAAACACCATTTTTAAGTTTTAATATAAAAAGAGAAAATTCCTCTTCTATAACTTGAGTGTTCTTCTTTATTTCGCTCTTTTCATTTTCAACAATATTAGTAGACATAGTCATACACAAAATTAATATGGCTCGGATATAACTGAATAATCTTGCTATCTAACCTCAGTTTAAAAACGATAAAGACAGACAACCTCTACCTATAGCTGTAAATATTCTTTACATTCTTTTTCAAGCACTTTCATTTACAGTAATATCAGATACATTTTGCAAGTTGTATAATCTATCGATTCTTTAGAATATCGTCGATCCCCAAAGGCATCTTCCTTAGAAAGGATAAAAAATAGACTTCAGTTGTAAATTGTATTTAAATTTACATTTAGAGACATCTTTCTTTTTATTGAGGGCAAAATTATCTGTAGTGAGTAAAATAGCCAAAACTTTTTAATGGCTGCCTAAGCACTGATGGGTTCAGTTAAAATACATTGAATTTGCACGGACAGGTTGTTAAATGTTAAATCTCTGAGTGGGGTAGGTGTTTCGTCTGGCCAAATTATGCAAAATAGTTGTATGACAGCTTAGAAATCAGGCAAAAGCTGTATAATTTGCTAATATTTTTCGACATTTTATTTTCAACAGCAGAAATGATAATCCGCGATGCCACTGAAATTGACTTGCCAGCAATTGTGGCAATTTACAATGCGGCAATCCCCAGCCGTCTGGCAACTGCCGATTTAGAACCAGTGTCTGTGGAAAGTCGCCTTGCTTGGTTTAAAGGACGTTCACCTTTAAAACGTCCCCTCTGGGTTATCGAAGTAGAGGGTAGAGTTGCTGGATGGTTGAGTTTACAATCCTTTTACGGACGACCAGCCTATCACGCGACTGCTGAAATTAGTATTTACGTTGCCCTAGAATATCATCGACGTGGTTTGGGACAGCAACTACTAACTCACGCCATTAACAAAAGCCCTAGTTTGGGTATCAAAACTTTACTAGGCTTTATATTTGCTCATAACTTGCCCAGTTTGAAACTTTTTGAAACATTTGGCTTTCAACCTTGGGGACATTTACCCAACGTTGCAGAACTTGACGGTATTGAACGCGACTTAATTATTATGGGGCTGCGTGTGAACAACGAGAAAAGTTAGTGGTTGGTAGTTATTGGTTAGTGCTTACTTGCTGCCCGCTAGTGTTTCTTTTACTGGGGTTGGTGGAGACGCAAGTTTTTAAAACTTAGAGTGGGAGTATTGTAATACATGGAACCCATTACAGCACAACTTAAATCACTGCACCGAGTTTGTGTACAAACTAGTAACTTGTTAAAATCAATCAACATGACACAGGTCGTATTAGTTGTAGGTTGTATCATAGTCGCTGCTTGAGAATAGTAATAGTATTTAGCAGGTAAGGCTAAAGCCCACTATTTTGGAACAAATTCGGAATCGCTGCTTGAGAATAGGTAGTTTTGTACAACCTTACCTTAGTGCTATCTAACTTGTAGAAACTACTATGAGAACAGCCAGTATAAATCACTATAATTCTATCTTTGCTTCAACAGCTTGTACTTGTATTGGTGTTCTATTTGCTGCGGTCGGTATAACAACAGGGCTGAATCATCGCTCCTTTGTTGAACAAGCAGTAACAACACAAGGCATAGTTATTGATAATTTGCAAGACTCTACAAAAAGCTCTAGTTACTACTATCCTTTGGTGAAATTTATAACCCGTTCGGGGGAAACAATTGTGTTTGAATCAAAAGTTGGTAACACTTCACCTAAGTATACTAAAGGCGAACAAGTAGAAGTTCTCTACAATCCGCAAAAGCCTAATGCTGCCATGATTAATACATGGGTAAATCTCTGGTTTTCTTCTGTTGCTTTTTCTTGTATGGGATCGGCAGCTATTATCTTTGGAGGGGCTTTATTTGCTCGATTCTCAACGCAAACCAAATCGGCAAAAAACAAGAAATTAAGTAGATCCATTTTAAAAATTATCAACCGCTAAAACCCTAAGATTGCCAGGAAAAGAAAGAGAAAAGAATTTTTACAATAATTTCCAATCGCTATATTTCTTGATTTTGTTTAACATCTTATTAAATAAATGATAATAAATGTGTTTGAGAGATATTTTATTAAATGAAAAATGATATTTGTTAATAAATAAAAATCCTAAACTTAGATGAAAAGATAAATATTATTAATTTTAAAATTATTGAATAACAACTAAACTTAAGCTTAGTTAAATAGAGGTATATTTGTGTTTGAAGAGGGAAGGCAAACAAGAACAACCAATTGGGAAATAACAGAAAGTTTAACGGGTTACCTCTTTATGACACCTACTATTCTGGTGTTAGGTACTTTTGTTGTCATACCCATTCTCTTTGCTGTTTTTCTTTCTTTTCACAAAGTCCAACTTTTAGGTGGAATTGACTATGAGTTTGTTGGTTTTCGCAACTTTACGCGATTGGTTGAAGATGAACGAGTTTGGATTGCTTTACTAAATACGGCACAATATGTTGCGATTGTGGTTCCAACGCAAACTGCCCTTGCTCTCCTTCTCGCTGTCACTCTCAATTCCGGTATTTATGGTAAAAATTGGTGGCGTGTTCTCTACTTTTTGCCAACGGTTACCTCTTCAGCTGTTTTAACGCTGGTTTTCATGTGGATTTACAACACGAACGGGTTACTTAACAATTTTCTTGCTTTTTTGGGGCTACCTACCTACAACTGGTTGGGAGATCCATCTGTTGCACTCAAAGGCATTATGCTGATGAACATTTGGTCAACAGCGCCCTTGTTCATGGTCATTTACTTAGCAGCGTTACAAGACATTCCTCGTTCTCTCTATGAAGCAGCTGCGATAGATGGGGCTAATAACTGGCAACAGTTTATTTACATTACTATTCCCATGCTCAAACCCGTTACTTTCTTTGTGGTCACAATGGGAGTTATTGGTACTTTTCAGCTGTTTGACCAATCCTACATCTTTTCTAACGGTAGTGGTGGACCAAATAATGCGACTTTAACAGTCGTTTTGTTGATATATCAAGCTGTATTTCGCAATTTGCAAATGGGATATGCTGCGGCGATCGCATTTCTACTAGCAGCGGTTATTATTATTATCACTTTGATCCAGCGAAGGTTCTTTGGAGGGGAAAGAGTTTGAAAAATATCTCCAGTCACTCTTGGCTGAAAGTACTGTTATACACGGTATTAACATTGTACGCAGTCATTACCCTTATTCCCTTCCTTTGGGCACTTTCCGCATCATTTAAACCCCTTTCCGAAATTGCCAGTGGAGAAGCTAATTTCTTACCTAAAAACTTCACTTTTGATAACTACAAACAAATTTTATTGCAGGAACCTTTGTTTCTCCGTTGGCTATTTAATAGCGTGGTCATAGCCATCAGTGTCACCATATTAAACTTAATTTTCAACTCAATGGCAGGTTACGCTTTGGCGAGGTTACACTTCTCTGGTAAACGCTTTTGGTTTTTCCTTATCTTAGCAGTATTAGCAGTACCCGCACAGATTACCTTAATTCCCACATTTCTGATTCTAAAATCTTTCAACTGGTTGAATTCCTATCAAGGAATGATTGTTCCCAGCATGGTCAATGCTACCTTCATTTTTATGATGCGGCAATTTTTCATCAGTTTTCCTCGGGAACTTGAGGAAGCCGCTCAACTAGATGGGCTCAATACTTTTGGTATTTTTCGGCGTATTGTATTGCCTTTAGCCAAACCTGCACTAGCAGCACAAACGGTTTTTGTCTTTATGGGTAGTTGGAATAATTTTTTGCTACCTGTGGTTATTTTGTTCGATCCAGAAATGTTTACCCTTCCCTTAGGTCTAAATACCTTCAAAGGTCAATACATTAATTACTGGAATTACATTATGGCAGCTTCTATGGTGTTCACTTTGCCAGCTCTCATTCTCTATGCTTTCTTCAACAGATACTTTATTGAAAGCGTGACTTTTACAGGAGGGAAGGGATAAAAATCATTCAACAGGCTTAATTTACAGGCTACCGTGACTCCTTTATACAGGGACAGAGTTAACTACAAAAGCGTAGTTAGTGTTACCTGCGGTTGGTTGGAAGCGCAGGTAGTAAGTACCTGGTTCTAGAAAATTGAAGACATAAGTCTGAACGTCTGTGTTACTCAAGACCCTATTTGTAAAGTTGAATTCTTCAACCCGACCGTTGATGTTTACTAAGTTAGAGATATTAAAAACGCCGGATGAAAATCCACCAGGTAGGGGCTGACTGCTACTATTAAACAATGTGCCCGAGATATTCTGATTAGAAACTCCCGATGTTACAGTAAGATTAGTGGGTCTATCCAAGACAAGCCTATAGTAGTCATCAGCATCAGATGGTCCCACATTATCAGCAGCAAATCCTACACCAAGGCTGAGATCGATAGTAGCCGCATCATTCAAGGTATTTCCAGCAAAGTCAACTCTAGGAGTGCGCCCCTCCTGAAAACCATATAAAACATAATGTTCCAGTAATTGTTGATTCGTGAAACCTGCTGTTACCAAATCGGGATTGTTAGACCTGTAAAAATTCAGGTCAAAGAAGGGTGAAAAATTACGTCCTTCATTCAGACCATAATTTTGCAAATGGTCGAATAATTGATCGTTGTTTAATCCTGCTCTTATTAAGTCGCTATTCGCTTCTCTATAAAAAGCAAGATCGAAAAAAGGTGAGAACTTACGTCCTTCAGCAATGCCAGTATTCTGCAAGTGATCGTATGCTCTGCTATAAGACAAGCGAGATAAATCGCTGTTGCTAGAGCGATAAAAGTTGAGGTCAACGAGTGGTGAAAATAGGCGACCTTCATTCAGACCATTATTGAAAAAATGTGATGTCAGTTGAGCATCTGTAGTTATCCCTACTGCTGCTAAATCGGGGTTAGCATTGCGATAGAAATTGACATCAAACAGATTGGGAGCCATGAGTCAATTTTTTTACATAGATTTTTACAGCTATCTATGTTACTCCTGGCATAAAATCACTGAATTTTCTAATTTTTAGGAATATTTTACATATTTATATCTATAGCTGCTTTTTCGATTTGCTCCAACATAGCATTCGCAAAAAGTTGCACTCGTCGATGGATGAACCGATATACATATTTAGCTAATTTGTCAAGACTTTGCTATTTTTCTTTACCAAGTACTTTGTAAAGACGGGCAAACCAATCCACATCAACTGCACCATGTATAAGGTTTTGCCAGGAAAGCAAAGTGCGATCGCCATTTCTTGCCATGACTGAATCCAAGACTCTATCAGTGGTTTGGGCAACAAATTGCACGCATGACGTGATATTGGTATTACAGCAGCTCAATTTCTACTAATTAAGTGTTAATGGCTCATGGCTAATGGCAGTTGGCAGTTAGCGATGAGTTAGTAGCACTGGAAATTAAGCATCGCAATATTTAGCTGTGTTGAGTGTCAGAATCGTTAAGGGGAAAAATGTTTAGAAGACTCATTGGCATTTTGGCTGCTGCTGTTTTGCTGACGTTTCAATTTGTAGTTGGTAGTGCTTCAGCCGTAGAACTGGATGAAGCGACTCGCACCTTACCACTCAATGACAAAGGCGATACTGTTGTTCTCAGCTTGAAACAAGTCAAAGAAGGCAAAACCCTATTTCAGTACGCTTGCGCCCAATGTCATGCTGGAGGTATCACTAAGACCAACCAGAACATAGGGCTAGATCCAGAAACTCTAGCAGGGGCGACACCACCTCGCGATAACATTGAAGCGTTGGTGGACTACATGAAAAATCCCACAACTTATGACGGAGAGGAGGAAATAGCCGAATTACATCCCAGCATCAAGAGTGCTGATATTTTCACGGAAATGAGAAACTTAGACGATGAGGACTTAGTAGAGATCGCCGGTCACATTCTCCTACAACCAAAGGTTATCGGCACTAAATGGGGTGGCGGTAAAATTTATTACTAAATCTAGTTGAACGAGAAGTGTGAAGATCGTAGAGACACGCTGTAGCGCGTCTCTACATCAGCGGTTAGTCATTAAAGCTTTTACTGATTCTCAACCTAGAACTACCAACTAAAGACACTGGTGTGAGTGACCTCTTTCTGAGGTGTCAATGTTTTTCTCGTCATTCGTTTCTCTCTTGAGCGATTTCATAGTTAGCGGAATCGATCTCGAAAAAATTTAAAAAATAGTTAAGAAATCTGTAACTGCGGGCAAAAATCTGCTTACTGTGGCTTACCTTTTGCTTTTTGCTTTTCAGTGTTCTAGTGTATTTCAGTTACCGAACACCCAGTTATTTCATAATTGACGACCCCCTACTTTTAAAAAAAAAATTGCATCTACGACAGATTGTCATATTTTGGCTAAATTATATTTAAAATGAATAAGGAAAGATAAAACCTGCTGTTAGGAGAAAGCTATGAAATTCATTGCGTCAAGTTTACGGCGCTTTGGCTTAGCATTGTTAATGCTCTTTTTAGTTGTTAGTAGCTTTGCAGTTTTCACCCCCAGTGCTGCGGCTGATACCTACACTGTAAAACTGGGTAGTGATAAGGGAATGCTGGCGTTTGAACCCAGTAAATTGACAGTTAAACCGGGCGACACAATCAAATGGGTGAACAACAAAGTTCCTCCCCACAATGTCGTATTTGATGCTGCTAAAAACCCTGCTAAAAGCGCTGATTTAGCTAAATCCTTGTCTCACAAGAAGTTGCTGATGAACCCCGGTCAAGACTATGAAACAACCTTCCCAGCAGATGCTGCTCCTGGTGAATACACCTTCTACTGCGAACCTCACCGTGGCGCTGGTATGGTTGGTAAAGTGACTGTCCAAGGTTAGAGATACTTTTGTTGCTCCAAAATAATTTCCCCAGCGAAACACGCGAAATTCGCTGTACGTGAGAAGGGAAAATTAGTGGTGGCGTGTTTTACCCTTACCTATGGTGGTAACAGCGATAGAGGGGTAGATCCGTCACCGCAAATTTTTGATAGACAAAAAAATTGCATTTAACGCAGTTGTTTCCCCAGCACTCTTAAGGCTTCTACCAGCCGTAAAATGGTTACTGCAGTGGTTTTTAAATGGCTGTAAGCTTGTTGCTAGGAGACTCCCTTGAAAAAAGTTTTATTAGTTGTGTTCTCGATCGCCCTATCAATTATATTTACATTCACCTGTACGAGTTCAGCACTTGCAGCCGAAACATCTAATGGTGCCAAAATTTTCAAAGATAATTGTGCTGCTTGTCATATAGGTGGTGGTAACATCCTTATTGCTGAAAAAAGTTTAAAAAAGGAGGCTTTATTAAATTATTTAGAAAATTATGAAACCGCTCAAATTGAAGCAATAGTTTATCAAGTGCAAAACGGTAAAAATGCTATGCCTGCTTTTAAAGGGAAATTGAGCGAACAAGAAATTTTACAAGTAGCTGCTTACGTTTTCCAGAAAGCAGAACAAGGCTGGGAAAGAAAAATTGAACAAGAAAACCCTCTGAAATAAACGCCAGAGGGTCTATTTAATCGGGAAGCAAATTTAAGTGAGTTAGTAGATAGTAGTTAGTATTGGCCACTAACCACTATCTAATATCTACTAACCATTATCCACTAACGACTCTCTTGATTAGAGTTTTGTCTTTGCTCTCTAATTTGGCGTAATTGGCGAATTAGCTTGCTTGGTTCTTTAGAAGAAGCTGAAGACTGATTGCTAGTTGCTTCCTGTGGTTGAGATGCTTGTTCTTCATTTACTTGAGTTGTTGGTGCAGGCTGCTTAATAACTACCTGACGGGAAGATGTTTGTTCTCGATCGTTTTGGGGTGTGGCTGCAGGCTGCTTAATAACTACCTGACGGGAAGATGTTTGTTCTTCACGGGTGGCTGCTGATACTGACTGAGTCCGCTTCAGAGCAACTTCTGGATTAGCTGGTGTGACAGATGCGGGTTGATTGTCCTGAGTACGCAAACCCCGTGTCAAATTGATTGGAGGTTCTTTAGAAGAAACCTGTGAATTCACCTCTGGCAAACGCGAACGTCGAGAAAGATTTTCTTGTTTTGGTTCTTGGGATAGTTGAAGGTTTAACTTTGGTGAACGCAAACGCTGAATGAGGTTTCTTTGTGACTCAGATGATGCTTGTACTGAACCCCTTTGAGATGGGGGTACGAATTCTTGAATCGTTTCAGGTCTCACATTGCTATTGGGTGTAAAAGCAATGTTAAATTGGTAAAACTTTGGCTTGCCGTTTGCTTGAACGGGATTGCTTTGGAAATATTGCCTAAAATATTGCCTTGCAGCAGTTTTGAGGTCAGATGAAATTGACTCATCGCGGAATTTGATAGATTCAACTTGACCTTCACTATTTATCACTAAGTCGCCGTTAACGTTGCCTTCCTGACCGGGTTTTGCATTGACTGTTGCTGATATGGGCAGTCGCGTTTCAATATTGGGGTATTGTGCCTTAACTTCAAGGAAACGATCGGTAGAGGAATTTGTCTTGTCTGACATCTCCCGAGTTGCCGGAGATGGCAATCTAGGGACATTGAGAGCAAATTCTTGCTGCGGCAATTGCTCAATGTTTTGTGTTCCCACTGTATTATCCCCAGCTTTTGGAAGTTCTCCAAGGGGGGTCAGGGGCTTGGGAGCAACATTTGGTAAGTTTGCCAATTCAGGATTTGCCTGGATCGATGGTGTTGCCGTGTTTCCACCGGTTGACTCTGGCATTTGGTAGGGGGCGACAGGAGCCATACTATTATTGATCATCTCCTGCTGCTGAGTCACATTAGCTGGCTGTATGGGAGGTACATTGTAAGGCACTGGAGAAGTGTCCAAAGGCTTAGCTTCTCCCAAGCTTACCTTTTCTTGAAAACGCGGAAAGGGTTTTACTTGTGGGCTCAAGGATGAATTAAATTGCAAATCACTCCTTGAGGCTATCTTTAAGGGCTGACTTTTTGGTAAAGGAGCAATAGCTACGTTAGTTGAGTTTGGCAACGGGGGCATTACCCAATTGTTAGCAGCAGTTGGCGGAGGCAGAGGGGGTAATGTCGGGTTTGATTGGGGCAGCAGGTTTGCTGGGGGAACTTGTGGCAGTATAGAAGCTTGGGTTGGTAAAGCTATTTGAGGTGTGCCAGTTTGTGGCAGCCGATTTAATTCAGATTGATTTAACTCAACAAGTCCGACAGTTTTTGTTTTTGATGCTGCTTGTTTGGAGTTAGACTCTACTGGCATCAACGGCATAAGGAACGCAATAGCACCGTGAAGGCCAAGAGAGGCTATAGCTGCTATACCGGTGGGTTGGCTTAAGAATTCTGGTATATTTTTCAGGACGGAGACGTAAGACATAGCTGTTCTCGTTCACTCGGCTCGGTTGCGATTATCTGGCAATTCTATTTTTAATTAAAAAATTATCAACTTAAGTGCGTTCTTCTACAAATAATAACGTCCTAATGCTGACTTGACACAGTCATCTTGTCAATTCTGAATTTTTTATTTTCCAGCATTGACGTACTATTTTACTAAAAAGTTGCACCGACAGACGCACCGCTTAAAATAACGATCGCTATCTTAATTATTCGTCTTCTCTGACTTTCACAATTAAAAGTGAAAAGTAGGATAACTCCAAATCAGGGCGATCGCTTAAGTCTGAGTATATAACCATATCTGGTAGAGTTACCTTTTCTACCACCCAACTACGTTTTAGCAATTTGTGCTGCTGCAGCATCTGCCAAACTTCCTTGTAGACCGAACTCACTTTTAGAAGTACGACAACATCAGCCCAGTCTAAAACTGTTTTTAACTCTCCAATATTGTAGATCGCAGGTAAAACTACCAGTCGCTGTTGTCGAATTGTCAACGGTAATCCCAATATCGATGCTGCTGCCATTGGCGAGCAAACACCCGGTATGAATTGCACCTTGGCTTGTGGATGTTCCTGTTGTAATGTTTGTGCCAAATAAGTAAATGTGCTGTAAAAACTGACATCACCTTCGCAGGCAAAAGCTACATCTTGACCGTTTTGTAAATATTGCCAAACTTGTTCTGCTGCTTTTTGCCATGCTTGTGTCAGCACTGCTATGTCCCGCACGTAGGGAAATGTTAAAGCCATCTGCACTTGCTCTTGACTCAGCCAGGGTTCCACAATTTTCTGTGCCATTCCTGGTTTACCCTGGACTCCCGCAGGAAATGCGACTACCGATGATTTTTGGAGTAAACGGAGACCTTTAATCGTAATCAATTCTGGATCGCCCGTTCCCACACTGATGCCGTAAAGAGTACCAATTTCCACAGTAATTTAGGTGTAAGCGATCGCTTGGGGTTTTCCAATACAAATTTCAAGTTGTCACCACAGATAAATGCAGATAATGTTTAAATATTTAACTGCGTTCATTTGCGGTTCAAAATCTATAATGCCATTACCAACAGTTATTTTGCCTGGATTTTTAGAAAGCGCTCTTGCTTACCGTCAACTAGAACAATCCTTGCAACAGTTGGGTTTTCCTACCGTTACAGTACCGTTGCGGCGGCGAGACTGGATACCTGCTCTTGGCGGCAGACCTGTAACGCCTATTGTGCGGCAACTTGATTCCACTGTAAAACAGGTATTGCTGCAATACCGCGCTCAGCAAGTGAACTTAATTGGTCACTCAGCAGGAGGCTGGATATCCCGCATTTACTTGGGTGAGAAGCCTTACTTAGGAAGAGGTGAGGTCAAACCAAATCTATGGGAAGCTCACTCTGTTGTTGCTACTCTGATTACCTTAGGTACACCACATATTAGCCAGGAACGCTGGACGCGTTGGAATTTGGATTTTGTTAATGATAACTACCCAGGGGCATTTTACAAAAATGTCCGCTACGTTTGTGTGGCAGGAAAAACGATTTATGGACAAAGACGACGGGGCAGTTGGTTAGCCTATAGCAGTTATCAGTTGACCTGCGGTAAAGGGAACACTTGGGGTGATGGTATTACACCCATTGAAGCTGCTTGCTTGGAAGGGGCGCAAAATATTGTCGTTGAAGGAGTGAACCATTCTCCCAGAAGTTCTGGAGTTTGGTATGGTTCACCAGAGCCTTTGAAGGTTTGGGTAGAGCATCTTCTATGATGTATAAATTTTACTTTCATTAAGGGTGGGCAATGTCCGGTGTGTAGTTGTTGGGCAGTACACACTCTATAGTTTTCTTAAGTTTTCTCATTGTAAAAATTAAATAAAGTTAATAATTGTTGGCTAAAATGTAATAAAAGTAAATGATTTGCACAAAAGAAGGAGCACGAGAGCCATGCACAGCACTCAGTCAGATATGGTTCTGCGGCGAATAACAACGGTATTATCTGTAGTCATTATTACCCTGACTTTGATTGGTGCGACAACAGGAATTTTGCTGTCTTTTTACTATGAACCTGCAGCTGGTAGGGCTTACCAATCCTTAAGAGCGATCGATACGCAATTGCATTATGGTTGGTTGTTCCATAAAGCACACGCGCTCGCTGGTAATGCAGTCGTTGGAGTCTCACTCATTCAAATTGTGGTCATGTTTGTTAGCAGACAATTTACCAAGAGTTGGTTGGCTGCTTGGGTGAGTGGAATTTTGTTTACTTTAAGTGCAATTGGTTTGGGTTGGACGGCAATGATTCTCTCTTGGGATCAAGAAGGATTTTGGCGTTTTAGCATAGAACTGGGAACCATTGAAGCTATCCCCTTTATAGGTTCGGTACTGAGAGATATTTTGACTGGCGGTGCAGGCATTAGCACTGTAACTGTTCAACATTTATACACCATACACAGTTATATCGTCTCGGTTGCCGCCCTAGTGCTAGCTGTGGTTCACCTCAGTTGTGTGCTGTGGCAAGAACGGCAAATGAAGCAAATGGACAACGAAAAAGAGCTACCCCAGACCGATAAAGTGCAACAAAAACCTGTGGATGCCCAAGCTTAATCAAGACTTTAGCAAGAGTAGGTTTGCACGAACGCCACTCTCCCCAACATTCGTAATTCGCAATTATAACTTTAGTTATGAAAAAGAAAAAAAGGGTGTTGTCTCCTTTATTGGGTAAACCCCCAAATTTATCAGTGGGGTAATAATTACGAATTACGAATTACTCATGATTTGGTTACTGGTAGAAAGTTGAGATAGCTTTGTCAAGGGTATTTCTTCAACCTCCGATAAGTTTTCCAGAGACAGGCGAGTTGATTGGTTGCTACCAGACAGCCGTTTTAAAAGGCTGGGTCTGGGGTCATGCAACAGGTAGATAACGCGATCGCCCACTTCCCACTCTTGGGAGGCGGCTGTAACACAGATACGATCTTCTCGTTCTACCAAAAGCGGTACTAACTCCCCTGCTCCGATCAATCCTTGCAAATGCTCTTGCTGACGCTCAAAATCAGAATCACTGAGTGTAGTGGTTCCCAACTTTACCCGCCCGTCATTGAGGTAATCATTCCAGGTTTTTATTGATAAGTCTGAAAGAAAAGCTTGATCGACCTTATTCTCTTTTGTTGTTGTAGTTGCTTGCGGATCTCTTGGAAAAACTGCCAAAACACGGGGTGGGTCAAACTCTTCTGCTGCCCGTTGCGCCAAAACAAAGTTGACTTCGCCATTACTAGTCATTGCTAAAAAAGTTCCCATTGAGGCAAGCCCCGCCTCTTCCAAAACTCCGGTATCTAAAGCACTACTAGCAATCACCCGGAGATTTTCTGCTTCTGCTTGCAGACAACGTTGTGGGTCGGTATCAATCATGACTACTGTTTCTCCCCGTTGTTGAAACAACCGAGCTACCAATAAACTCAAAGGATTGCAACCAACAATCACTGCCCCGGTTGCCTCTTTTGAGGTGATTGCCAAGCACTGGGCAACCCAGCCGGCTGTTAGTCCTTGGCAAACCACGGTCATGATAATGGTCAAGAATACCAAAGCTTTGATAGCCTCACCACCGTTAATACCGCGTTGTGTCAGCAAAATTGCAAATAACGAGGCGACGGAAGCAGAAACAATACCCCTTGGGGCAACCCAACTGAGAAATAGCTTTTGTCGCCAGTTAAGCCCACTATTCCAGGTACACAAGAGGATGTTGATTGGGCGAACAACAAACATCAGTACTAAGACAGTGTAGACACCACCCCAACCTAAAGCAAACAAACTAGCGATAGATAAGTCGGCGGCTAGCAAAATAAATAAAACCGAAACACTGAGAATCGTTAGCTGACCTTTGAAGCGTCGCAACAATCGTTCTTCTGGCACTGAGGAATCTCCAAATACAACTCCTGCCACGACAGTTGCCATCAGCCCCGACTCACTGCGAATCATTTGAGATAAAGCAAACAAGCCCCACAAACCTGCCAAAACCACCAGGTTTTTTAACTCAAATGAGAGAAAATTAGCCCGTTTGCAAATAAAAGACATCAGCCAGCCACCGGCTGAACCAATAGCACCGCCGATGCTCAGACCCATCATCAAGCTGCTAGCTGCTGAGACAAAGTCAGTATGGTCGTTGACGATGGTATTGAGCACGACGACAGCAAGAATTGCTCCCACTGGGTCAACTAGAACACCTTCTCCTTCCAAAAGCGTTGCCACCTGTCTATCAACATTGATTTGTTTGAGCAGGGGACTGATAACAGTTGGGCCTGTAACCACGACTAAGGAAGCGAAGAGGAAAGCAATAGGCCAAGGAAATTCACCCAGCCAGCCAAAATAGCGAATATCTTTGACCTCAATCCCTACTTCCTCCCGGACTTCGCGCACTACCGTTTCTTCCAGAGATTCTCCTGGTTCCACAAATCCAGCTAGTACACTATACATCCCGACTGGAAAGCGAGGGGCGCGTGCTAATAACACTTCTTCACCCCGAGAAATCAGAACAATGATTGCAGGCGAGAGGCGAGGATAATTCACTAATCCACAACTCGGACAACGCTTGGCACGTTCATTGGGTAATTGGGTTGTTCGAGTCGCGCAGTAACCGCAGTATTGGTGGGTGCGATCCCATTCTATAATCTGAATGGCACGACCGCTTAATGCATATAAGTCTTCATCCAAAACACCGTACAATTCTCGCAACCCCATCAAAGTCATACCATTTGGGATCGTCGCATCTTTTGGTAGTTCAACAGAGTAACACCCATTGCCATCCAAGGTGCCTAGGAATTGCGATCGCACTGGCTCCAAGCCAATTCCTGCTAAACTAACAACCTTGGGTATTTGGGTAGTTGTTCCTTCAGAACAAACCAGCAACTTATTGCCAACAAAGGCGAACCACCAAGCGGGTTCAGACTGTACTGTAGGTGGAGCAATGCCAGGGATGAAGGTTCGATACATATCAGTAGAATTCGATTACTCCGATGGTATCACTCTCTACCTTTAAATAACTTGTCAATAAGTATAAATAGCTATCCACAGACCAAGCCCATCGGTGGAGGAATAAATTTGGCTCCAATACAGCCTTCCTCAAGTAGGACTACTTATCCAATAACTGCTTTCCTTGTGACAGATGATTCCAATCGCCGGAATTTCTTATATTTTTGGTGCATTTGTAGAAAATTTTTTGCATCCTACCACATTAAGTCGTTGGGAGATTCTAATCTATGCGCTGGGAATTTGGTCGTAGAAGCACCAATGTTGAGGACAGGCGTGGCAACCGGGTTTCGGCACCTGTTGTGGGAGGTGGTATTGGGGCAATTGTTTTGTCATTAATTGTTGCTTTGTTGGGAGGGGACCCTAGTGCCATTTGGGAGCAAGAGCAAGCACCAAGCGATCGCTCTTACCCGGAATCTCCTCAAACACAAGGCTCTGCGACAAACGATCGCTTGGCTGACTTTGTTTCCGTTGTCCTAGCAGATACAGAGGATACATGGAATAGCCTTTTTCGGCAAATGGGACGAAATTATGTAGAGCCAAAATTAGTTCTCTACTCGGGTGCAGTAGAATCTGCCTGTGGCTATGCCCGTGCGGCAGTTGGTCCTTTCTATTGCCCTCGCGATCGAAAGCTCTACATTGACTTAAGCTTTTACAATGATTTGAAAAATAAGTACCAAGCACCAGGAGATTTTGCCCAAGCCTATGTCATTGCTCACGAGGTTGGACACCACGTTCAAACTCTTATGGGCATTTCCGACCAAGTTCGCGCACAGCAGCGTCAAGTCTCTCAAGTAGAAGCCAATCAGCTTTCAGTTCGGCAGGAGTTACAGGCAGACTGTTTTGCTGGCATCTGGGCGCATCATGCCCAGCGATCGCGGCAAGTTCTGGAAGCAGGCGACGTTGAAGAAGCACTGAATGCAGCTAGCAGTATTGGGGACGATCGCTTGCAAAGTCAGGCAAGAGGATACGTTAGCCCAGATTCCTTTACACACGGCACTTCGGTCCAGAGAGCACGCTGGTTTAAGCAGGGTATCCAAACGGGCGACCCCGCACAATGCAATACTTTTGCAGCTGCCAATCTTTAGCACAAGCATAATATCATAATGCAGTATCCACCATGCGGTGTTTTATCTACCCACGTATATCTATAAGACAATGAGCCATCAACTCCAAGACTACAATCCTAGCGGCGTCGGTCAAATCAATGGCAATCTCCTTGGTTTGCCCTTTGATTACGAGTCGGCAAAACTAATTGTCTTTGGTGTACCCTGGGAAGTTACCGTTTCTTATGGTGCAGGCACTTCCAATGGTCCGCAGCGCGTTCTAGATGCTTCGACGCAACTCGATTTATTTGATTTTGATAATCCAGAAGGATGGAAACAGGGAATTTTCATGGCGGAAATTCCTCAGGATATTCTAGAGAAAAACGAATATTATCGCGCCCGTGCGGCGGAAATTATCCAGCGCTTGGAGCAAGGCAAACCACTGACAGATACGCCCGATTTAACACAAGTCCTGACAGAAATTAATCAAGCTTGCCAACAGGTCAATCAATGGCTGTTTGAAAAGTGTAACGAAGCGATCGCGAATGGTAAAAGAGTTGCTGCGATCGGAGGCGATCACAGTGTGCCATTAGGCTATTACCAAGCATTAGCAAACAGCTACACAAACTATGGTATTTTACACATTGATGCACACGCAGATTTACGCGATGCCTATGAGGGATTTGAATTTTCTCATGCATCTATCATGTTTAATGCCATGAAGATACCGCAAATTTCCAAGTTAGTGCAAGTAGGCTTACGTGACGTTAGCCATGATGAAGTGCAAATGATTAACCAATCCAACGATCGAATTGTGGCTTATTACGACCCAATAATTAAACAAAAGCTCTACTCTGGCACGACTTGGATTGAGATATGCCGAGAAATTATCAGTCATTTGCCCGAACAAGTATATATTAGCTTTGATGTCGATGGTCTCGATCCCAAACTCTGTTCAAAGACGGGGACTCCTGTTCCCGGTGGGTTAGAATTGGAGCAAGCATTTTGTTTATTCCGTGAATTAGTTCATAGCGGTCGAAAAATTATTGGCTTCGATCTCTGCGAAGTTGGGGATGCAGAGTGGGATGGCAACGTGGGTGCGCGGATAGTTTACAAGTTAGCCAATTTTATGGATTTATCTCAGCAGAGTTGATGCTGGAATGCTTCCTTGTTCAGGCGCTGTCAATTAGCTACGAATTTACAAAATCTTGTACTAAGCCAATTGCCGAGAAACCCTCCCAGCCAATTCTCAATAACATCTGAACTGAAAGAGCGACTCAAATCTATTCCTGATTGGCAACAAAAACTAACAGCTACTAGCCCTACAAACTTTCATCGGTTCGCGCTATGTAAATGATTTTAACGAATTTGGGCGAACATACCGCGTTTATGTTCAAGCAGACTCACAATTTCGTACCCGTGATAGGTTAAGAAAAAGTGCATTTTGTCAATCAGCTAAAATACTCAAAAAGCTATTAATAAAAATGATAATTGTAGCAGGGGGGTTGGGAAGGAGGCGAGAGACGCTTGCCTCCTTCCCCAGTATTTGATTATCATTATTAGATAAGTTGTTGACAGAGTTAATCTTCTTCAAAAACAAGAGTTGTTACAACAGAATAATTTTGTCAGCTCTTTGAAGATGATTTATCGCGGACTTTATCATTTTAGTGTTGCTCACGATCGAGGTAACGCCGATGACCCGATTAAATACTTTGCTGCTAAAGAGAATCAAGATTTAGGAGTCGTCAAAACTCTGCGAAAACCAGTCCCCAAGCTAAATCTATCCCCTTTTTTCGCACCTACTTGACAAATGTGCAATTCTCTTAACCTCTCACGGGTACTCTGACAGTTAAGACCGTTTTTACAATGGTGTAAATGATGCCCGTTTGAGAGTTAAGTACATCTTCACAGAGAATTGGTATTAATACTCGGCAGTTGGCAATATCAGTAATAACCATAAAACAAGTTACCAGTAGCTTCTGGGTTCTCCCCACAGTATTCTTTTATCAGCTGTAAATACTCTTGTTTGGAGATATAACCATCACCGTTGGTATCAAGTTTTGGAAAAATTTCTTCGTACCCACTCGCATTAAAACCAAATGCCGTGAGCAACTGTTTGTATTCTTCTAAAGCAATTTTCCCATCACCATTGATGTCTATTACTTCAAACAAAGTCGCCATTGGTTCTTGCCAAGCTGCTGCTGAAGAGTCTTTATCTATAGCGTATTGCTTACTGTAGCTTTCGATAAATTCATCTAAAGAAACTTTGTTGTCTTTATTAAGATCGGCATCAATCCAGTAATTTTCCCACATTGATATCAGCTGATTATGCAGATTTTCATAATCAGATGAACCAGGTTCCCAACCACGTATCCGCGCAAAATTAGCAGTAATCTGAACAAAGTCTTCTCGCTCTACAAAGCCGTTTTTATCGACATCTAAGCCTTGAAAAAGAACTGCCAATTTTCTCTTAAGTATTTTACTAATCATGAGTTAGACACATTGACAAAAATTAATCGTTATTGTTGAATTTTAACGAATCCCAGAAACTTGGGACAATTTCTAACCTTTGATAAACATTAAGAATAATACCCAATTTGAGTTGATTACTTCCTTATTTAAGCTTTTTTTAAGAATGACGTTTGCTTTGGGGCTTACGTTTGATTAACTTACATCTTGCACCTGGAAAGAGCGAATGTTAATTCCAAGACTTACGTGCCAGTTCTCTGTTGCGTTCTATATCTTTTGACCGTGACGATTACCTTAATGTCTTGTTGTTGCCCTAACTTACGGGCGATCGCATACCCCAATCCTCGATTACTGCCTGTGACAACTGCAATTTTAAGCTGTTCCGTCATGATTATTCTCCTTGAATGCTAGACGTTACAAAATTCTAATTAGGTGCTTTGCACTTTCACTTTGAAGACAAAATCATTGAAGTCTCGATCTCCTCCACCAAGCGTATCCTCAAACCCAAGCTGATTATTGCCGAGTAGTTTGACGTGATTTATCTTGTCAGAATTCGCAGATCCATAGTTAAAGAATACTTGCAGTGTTTGATCGCTCTTTTGATTGCTAGCCTCACTGTTAAGATACTGTTGTGTAGTGCCATTTGCAATTAGGTAAGGCGCATATAACGCTCCACCCTCAAGTTGAGCAACAAACTTGCCTGTATTCCGATTTAGGTCTACCCCCAATACCCGTTGTTCAAGTGCCACTTGGGCATAACTTGTCTCATCTGGATAAATAAGTTTGCCTGTTAAGGAATCGAGAACTGCTCCATCTGCATTAACAACTTTGTAGAATCCTAAGGAGTTGTTATAGAGTGCATCACTGCTAATATCGTTGAAGTTAACTGAGACTTTGTTATCGATCTGACCATTGTTATTAAGGTCTACCTTACGAAAGTCGAGCAGTAGCCCTTGAGAGTCAGTTGAGCTAGTGACTACAGTGATGGTGTCGCCATTGCCTGTCGTGCTTTGAGTAGTAGTTTGATTTCCAGAAGTGTTAGACAAAGTATCCGAACCAGAACTACTGACCGCAGTCACGGTGTCGCCATTGCCTGTCGTGCTTTGAGCAGTAGTTTGATTTCCAGAAGTGTTAGACAAAATATCCGAACCAGAACTACTAACCGCAGTCATGGTGTCGCCACTGCCTGTGGTGCTTTGAGCAGTAGTTTGATTTCCAGAAGTGTTAGACAAAGTATCCGAACCAGAACTACTAACCGCAGTCATGGTGTCGCCACTACCTGTCGTGCTTTGAGTAGTAGTTTGATTTCCAGAAGTGTTAGACAAAGTATCCAAACCAGAACTACTGACCGCAGTCATGGTGTCGCCATTGCCTGTCGTGCTTTGAGCAGTAGTTTGATTTCCAGAAGTGTTAGACAAAGTATCCGAACCAGAACTACTGACCGCAGTTATGCTGTCGCTATTGCCTGTCGTGCTTTGAGCAGTAGTTTGATTTCCAGAAGTGTCGGATGAGGTAACCGAGGTATTGGATACTACCTGGCTATTATTACTACTGTTTTGTAATTGAGAACTATCACTAGTGCTTGAGCCATTGTTATTAGAGAACTCAATATTATCAAAGCGTTCAGGCTCATTGTAGTAACTCGCTGGGGGTGGTGTAGTGGACTGCTGAGAAGTGGTTGGAGTATCGGATGAACTGCCACTAGGACTATCACTGCTATTAGGAACCTCAGGTACAGCTACTGGGGTGTTAGAACTAACTTCAGAAGTGTTAGGCGACTCTATATTAGTGCTATTACTACCCCCTTCTTCATCACTAGGAGTGTTAGATACAACCACTGAGCTATTAGAGCCTAAGTCAGAAGTGCTGGGCAAGTCAATATTAGAGCTAGTACTACTCCCCTCGTTGGCAATAGGAGTATCGGGTACAATTACCGGGGTGTTAGAACTAACGTCAGAAGTGCTGGGTAATCCAACATTAGTGCTGCTAGTAGGAGTGTCAGGTACAATCACTGGGACATTAGAGCCAAGTTCAGGGGTAGTCGGTAAAGCAACATTAGAACTGCCACTATTTTCTTTATCTTCAAAGAGGATAATGGAGCCTGGTGGTAGCAAGACTGTGCCGTTGTTTATCTCAGTCCAAGCAGTATTTTCCTGGTCGTAACCAGAGGCAGAAATAATATGTTTACTGACACTTGACTGTGTTGAATTCCAATTGTTGAATCGGACTGTGACTGCTTGAGGGCTGTCTGAGGAGTTAATTAGCACATAGGCTTTATGAGAACCAGGACGATCTACGGCAAAGGTAGTGATAGTGCTGTCATTACTAGTTGTAGAGATGCGATTTCCAACTAAATACGTATTAAACAAGTGCAGCAATTCGCCGCCTGGGCGCAAAACATCATAATAATTTGTTTTGCCGTAGATATCATCTTTTTCATTCCAGGAGAGTGAAGCAGCAGCACCATTTTCTATTGCCTCAATCATTGACAGTGCGTCAAAAACTGCTCCTTTGTTATTGGTCATGCGCGGATCTTGGATATCCCAAGTCCAGCTGATGTTATACTCACCCAATATGGCGGGAATTTCTCGATTGGGGCTAGCTTTTTTTAGTGTTTCAACAATCTTTTTTGTGTAGTCTCCAATTGAATTTGAAGCATTAAAGACTTTAGCGTCTGGAGTAGAAGTGCTGCCTGATGCGTAATAGTGGTAGGTGAAGAAGTCGAGATTCTCTACTGTTCCTTCAATAAACTTTTGATAGAACGGAGTGAGGTCAGAACGAGCAATGCTCGGTCCACCCACTTTAATGCTCGGATCGACCGCCTTCATCGCCTGAGCCACTTTATTGTAGATAGTAATGAATTCGTCCATGCGGTCTGGTTGATTTGGGTCTATGAGCCTTCCCCAACCGTTTTTAGTATAAAATTGAGCAAAGTACTCGTTGTCCTTCTCATTGGTAATTTCCCAATATTGAACACCGAGTTTATTGTCCTGATTAACGATTTTGACTAAATCTGCACAGAATTGAGCATAATTGTCAAATTGGTCGGCATCTAGATAACCATCGTTGTTCGCATCCATCCAACTGGGCCATGAAGGAATGTTGAACATACGCTGAGGCTGATCCGTACCAAAAGCGTCAATAGAAGCTTTAATGGCATTGACCACCTTTTTGGCATCCCAAGTTTTGTTCTTGTTATCTATTAACCCATGTTCGGCGCTAGAGTCTTTCATGAAATCCATATTGTGCAAGCGGATCATTCCCGGACTCATGTAACTCATATTATTGTGATATTTGGAGTTAGCAGTATCAGCAACTGCCCTGTAAACATTTATTCCAAAATGCTCATCTTTTGTCTGTCCTTGAACAGCATTCCAATCAACCGTTGCATTGATAAAATCAGTAGCCATGAATCATTCTTTGGGTAAGATTAACATCATGGCAGAGCACCCAAAAAAAGATGAAGGATGAAGGATAAAGGATAAAGGATGAAAAATAGGTTGAGAGATGGAGACAAAACCCTCAATCAATAAAGGCATTTGAAAAAAGTTATAATTTGAAGTTCCTCAATTTATTAATAGAGGTTACTTTATATTTCATCCTTCATTCTTCAGTTGACTCTCCCTACCTATGTACTCCATTTACCTGAAAAATACTGTATATCTTTTATGACGTTTAAATTTAAAAATGTGCCTTAGTGGTAGAAGCTTTTTAAGAATTAAGAGATACCCTGGCTGCTCATTTTTTTTCTTAAAATGATTCTTTTGAATACCATCATTGCTATGTTCTAACTAGCAACGATAATATTCTCCTTTCCTAATATTGACATGGTGCCATCGTGAGCGAGCTTTTAATTGCCATAAAGTATGGCAAAACTCCACACATCCTGCGTTCAATCGATTCACGGTAAATGCACTCCCTTTAACATACGCGTATTTAGTTTAACATAGGACTACCTAATTATAAAAACCGTGTAATTACTGATTCAATGGCAATTGAGCCCATTCAAATTTTGGCTATTTTTGAGAAACAGATTATTCCTGTTCCCTCACTTTTGAAACGTCTAATACCAATTCTCTAAAAACTAGCTAAAGTTTCAACTTCATCAGGAATTGAGGTAATTGCCCTTGTTGTTAGGTTTAACTGAGTCGTTGTATGCGATGAGGCACTCGCGTTTATTCCATCAATCTAAATTAGCTCCAGTTTTGGAGTGTATTCATTACTTACTCATGGGGTTTTCCAAGATGGCGGACTGTTTGTTCACTTCCGCGATCGCAATGAGTGGGTAGCGGCACTCTTTGCGTTTCAGTCCCAGTCATTCCATACAAACGATGACAATGGCGATCCACTAGATGTGCGAGTGGGGACTGACCAACCTTGCCTGCACAACCAGCCACCGCAGCGGATATTCGGATTGTTGACGCAAGAGTGAATCCACTAGGTGTCGATTTGGGCAAAGAGACTGTAACTCTACTCATTACCACTTCTACTAGAGCCAACTTGAGCGATTGGGTACTTGTGGATCGATTGGAACAGGTAATCAAGCTGTTCTGGCGTTTCTATTCTCTCTGCCGTGATGTTTAGCTGTAAGCTCTTTGCTAGGGGAATGATGGCATCGGTGACCGCTACGCTATCAGAATTGGATACTATATCCTGTACAAATAAGCGATCGATTTTGAGCATATTCACAGGAAAGCGATCGCGAAATAGCTCCCGATTCGGTAACCCAGTAAGTTCGTCATAATTGCAGATGTAGTGAATTAAGCCATCTAATTTATGAAGAAGTTTGGGAAGTATCTGCCATCTTTACAAAAATTAGGAATGTGAGGCAATCTTTTTAATACCGTGCGTCACTTGGTTAATCCACCCGACATATTCTGTTTGCACGCTTTCAAATTTAGCTGCGTGCATCCAATCATCTACATTTTCTGTGGCATAGACTTTTGAATAAGGTTCTTGAAAGATTTTTATCAGCCATCCGGCATGACGAAGCCTTTTTTGATTCCCATCGAGAATAATTAACTGTCCTCCTGGTTTAATTAAGCGGAAAGATTCTTGCAAAATTAAGTGGGAAATTTTGGGCGGTGTTTCGTGCAATAAAAAGGAAGCTGTCACTAAATCAAAAGAAGATTCCTCTAAACCAGTCGTTTCGGCTAGCCCATGCAGCCACTGTATGTTTAACCCTGCTTGCTGCGCTTTGTAGTCCGCCACAACCAGCATATATGGAGATAAATCCAATCCGATAACTTCCGCTTGTGGATAAGCTTGCTTTAACATCAACGTGCTGGAACCCGTACCGCAGCCCAGATCCAGTATCCTTGTTGGCTGACACTTAATTGCAGTCATTAACCGCTTGCGAATCCAAACTTCACTAGGTGGCGAAGCGAATGCCGTCACTAGATCATAGGTCATAGCTGCTATACAATTCAAGTAGCCGCCTTCAATACCGTGAAAATTTTCACTGCTGTAATATATTGGATAAATTAGGTCTGCTTGCCGATAGCGATCGCTCTGGTGCTGCCAATCGATAGTCTCGTAAAAACGTAGTTTGTCTTCCCCAACCAGGAGGCGAAGCATAGACTTTAACAAAAGTTGACCAATCTGGTTCTGATTCCTTGACACAGCAACTTCTCCCCATTACGTAGCACAAAATTTTTGGTAAATAGCATGAATTTAAAGTATACAAGGAACCTCTTTTCTAATTCTATAAAAGTGATATCTATAGTCCTCATAACAAGTGCAATTGGATTGGAATTATGGAATATTTATGCAGTCCTTACTAACAGTAAACTACCAAGTAGCCTAAATCCTGTTTTTTGGGTTGAACGTTTTGCCATTGCCATACATTTCCTTGAGGGAGTTATAGCAGCTTTTTATGCCCCTTCAAGAAAAAAGTTGCCCATCAAATATGGCACTTATACTTTTTTTGTAGGCACAGTAGGGTTGTTAGAACTGTTTGATAAGAAGGACGACTAGTATTATAGGATTCCATCTGCCAGCTTACCTGAGCAGCAAGCCAAAAAAATGTTTGGACACCAATTATTTGATGCGTTAGCATCAGTTTAATGAATAGCACGTTAACGGTAATTGAACGGAGAAGGGTATGCGTACAACGCTGGATATCGAAGAAGATGTACTCTTTGCAGTCAAAGAAATTGCCCGCCACCGAGGTATTTCAATTGGCAAAGTATTTTCGGATCTGGCTCGTCAAGCCCTATCTCGACAAGAGACCGGAACAGCGCGTAATTGAAGCACCTGCGATCGCGATCGTTGAGGCAAAAAAAGCCGATTTAAGAACTGGATTTGGGCAATGCATTGCTGAAATGGTTGCAGCACAACGGTTTAATGCAGCAAAAAACCGTCCAATTCCTATCATCTATGGTTCTGTTAGCAACGGCACTCAATGGAGATTTCTCAAGCTTGAGGATAACATGGTGACTATTGATTTAACTGATTATCCCCTGCCACCTGTTGAGAGAATTCTCGGAATGTTAGTTTGGATGATTTGGGAGGGTTAGTAATAAAATGGTATCGCTAGATTGCATATTCCATATTCAAAAAGAGTCATGGACAAATCTTTAAATAGTCTGATTTGCCGCCATACATTTAATGCCCAACATCTGGTAGATGCTTATCCACCCAAACTAAAAAACAAAAATAAAAAAATAGTTTATCAAATTGCTTGTCCACCTGGCGGCTTCCATAGTGGTGAAGTAATGTTTTCACGATGGCGTGCGATGCCACTTCCACCCATTCTTTCTTCTTCAAACCATCGTACTGAGTTCGAGGAACGAAACGGTTACTTTGAATACGAACCATTAAGTGAGAAAAATGACGAAGTGGAGTGGTATCTAAATTTTGCTCATTCTGACCTGTTTTGTGCATACAGTGGTCCGCTATTCGCACAGGATGAGATGCAAGTGGCTGAACATCCTGCACTTGGTTCTCTGCGAGAAGCATTGCTGGATGGAGGGATCGAGCCATTGACAGTAGAGGCTGGAGAACCCACACCCGTATTAATTCGTGGGGTGGAACGGCGCTGTGCGATCGCTACCGATTCCAACATAGAACAAGCAAGACCCTACGGGCTTTATGGAAACAACTTTGCACGTGCCACACCAGAAGCTATTGAACTGGCAACGAAACCACTTAATCCGCCCACAGTCACTAATATTATTGCGATGGAAGCCCCTTTAAGCGGCTATGGTTTTTACACTCAGGAAGAGATCCAGTATGTTCTTGCTACAGCGTTTACCGGATTTTCAGCAGCAAAGGTGGAATCATATTCTGAATCAGAGCGAGAGCCAGTTGTAATTATTCATACAGGATTTTGGGGCTGCGGTGCTTACGGAGGTAATCGTATATTGATGGCTCTTTTACAACTTTTAGCTGCTCGCCTTGCACAAGTCAATCGTCTTGTTTTCCATACAGGAGTTGATGCTATAGGTGCTCAAGATTTCGCGACGGCTCAACGAATTCTTAATGAGCATTTAGCACCTGTTGGTTCAAATGTTGAAGTTTCCGCTTTGATAACACAGCTTCATGCGATGAAATTTCAGTGGGGTGTTAGCGATGGAAATTAGAAACCTTCAGCTAAAGTGCGATCGCTTAACCTTTTGACAGGAGGAGATTTAAATTGAAAAAATTTCCAAGCTAGTCATGCGATTGCGGTTTTCAAGACAGGGCAGATTACAGGGAAAGAGGTTTTTTTGGTCTACGTGTTGAGAACTCTCAATTAACCAAAATCATTGATGGTATTGATTTGTTAGCTAGCAATCTCGGCTTAAGCAGCACAGAGAGAACTTTTAAGGAGCAACACGATATTTTGACTGATACATAGATGTGCCATATCAGTTGAAACCGTTTCTCTTTCAAGAATAGTAGTTGTACATCCTTGGTTTCATATAAATTTGTCTTTTGTAGTTGACAACTATGGATAAAAAACTTTTAACGCAATATCTATAAGTAAATTCTTATGATTTTTGATTTCTTCTTCACCCCAATTATCATTCAGTGCTATATTTCTAGTTAATAGTACTGATGATGCTTGATAAAGCGATCTTTTTGCTTCAAAAGGTTCGTTTCCACCTAATGTATTCTGTGCCGGATCTAAAATGGTCAAATTTCCTAATGTATTTTTTAAGGTTTCCAAACTTTCATTCTTAAAATTTTTAACTGCATTTTGTGGATATATATGTTCAATGGAAGTTCCAGCAAAGTCATAAACTCTACTTTTATCTTTACATAATGGAGTGCCTGTACTGCCATCCTTATACCATTGATAATAATACTCTAGAGTCATCAAAAAATATTTAAGAGGTTTATTGCCACCGGATTCTTTATATTCTAATATTTCAAGACCATTTTTAAACGTAAAATTTGATGCTTTTGAATTAATGAGATTTTGTAGTTTTTTTCTTAATGCGGAGATATCATAAGAATTTGAGTTGTTCCGAATAGCAAGTGATTCTTCATAGTAAATGTTTTTTAATGGTGTAGCGTGCTGATTACTTATTATTTTATATCTAAAATAAACTTTTTCTACAATCTGCACCATTTCCGAGAACGTCTTATGATCCAGTTGTGAGGCTGCTAGAAAGAGAGGTATAGATAAAGTATGATCGAGTTCTTTTAAAAGAAGATTTAAGCGAGCCCTATCCCAATTAGTTATTGGTTGTTGTGATGTAAATAGCCATTGCCCTTCTAGCAATTTTCTACACTTAAAAATATCCTCATGTATATTTTTGACTGTTTGATATACTTTTTCAGATTCAAAAGCTGCAAAATTTTCTGTTTTATGCTTTTTATGTTCTGGGAAGAAACCATCCAGAAGTATATCAAATAGTTCATCCTGTTTAGCTCTTTTACCCTTGTATGACTCATAAATCCAGTTGAGATAATTAGCTGTATCTGACGGAGAATCGGCAAGTATATTATCCCAGAATGTTTCACAACTATTCTGATAGTCCTGAAAACCTTCTAAAATCTCTAGAGTTTTTGCTTTTAATAAATCGCCAACTGTTAAATTTGTTCCTCTATCATTAATAACTTGAAATAATCTAAACGCATCTTCTTTACTATCCGTCACCATGTATAGTATTGTAAAATCATTATCTATAATGTTTTGTATTATTTCAATATCGTCCATTTTTTCTTCTAACTTTGATAGACTGATGATAGTTCGTACTGCTTTTAGCAGATTTTGGTATGCGTGATTAATCTTTTGATGAGAATCTCTTGAAGGAGATGGATTGATTCCACGAATAAGTTCTCTATAAAAGGGGTGATCCACTCTTGAAAGTCTCATTACTTCGACGGAATTTACCTTTCGTTGAACTTCTTGTCGAAACTCTATAAATCTTTCAGAAAGGTCTTTAATTCGTCCCAACAAAATAAATTCATTATTTGCATCTCCTAAATTTTTAGCTTCCTCTTTCAACTCTCTATATATCTTAATTAAACAAGCCATCAATAGTGTAAAAGTCGAAATCCTTTGTTGCCCATCAATAATTTCATATTCATATTGATTAACAGCTCCAGCAACAGGATATCTAACACAGAGAACTCCTCCAAAGAAATGATTAACAGGTTTCTGTGATTTTCTTCTCTCAAAACAGTTTTTCAAATCTTTGATAAAATCTTCAACAGATTCTGCTTCCCATGCATAAGCTCTTTGATACTTAGGAATAAAAAACATGGGTTTGTACTCAAAAATTTTTCCCACAGAAGTGTAAGCAGGTTCCATCTTCATACGAATCACATTTATTTCAAATTTATTTATTAGTTTACAAGAATATTATATACATTAGAAACTTATACTAACTAAATTGCTGCTACCTCTACTTTATAAAGATATTTGAAGGCATCGTGTTAGCTTCATTAATAGTAACTATCAGCATCTGATTACCTATGGTAGGCTTGATTGATACTACTCTGTTTTTGCAAATTGTAAATGAAACCCCCAAGCTATACAGTAGAAAAAATTACCTAAGTAAAGTGCTCGCAGATAACATCAATAAAATAAGTACATAAGTACTGGAAAAATATTATATTCACCATTCTCAACCTAATGTCTCTCATATATTAATACTACCTGGCACAAAGCTTGCCTGCTTGTATGTGTAATCTTACACAAAGAAAGCTACTAAAATACTCCCTAAATTTATCCTTATGGCTCGATAATAAACTCTTACTTGAGGGGGAAGACATTCATAGGAAACCTTCATTCCTTAATAGTTTGTAGGTGCAGCATCATTTATGAAATTGAGATTTTCACATCTTGACCCAATTAAATGTCTAGAGCATCGGTCTAGTGGTGAGATTTTTTGCTACGGCAAAAAATGCTAGAGAATGTTTTTCCAGAGTTCAAAGCTTTTTAATATCCTTTTCACGTAACCTAGCTATTAAAAGACGAATCTGATAGCTTAAGTAAGAAATCTCAAAAAATCTAAAAATCACGCAATCAATCCTGCACCATGCAGTTGCACAGTAACATCAATTTAATCGATCCAAAGACCGGGCAGCGTTTTCCATCTGCTCCAGACCGATCTGTGGTTCTGTCAAGTGTTCAAGCAGGATGGCGCGATCGTCTGACTCTCGAAGTTCACCGGTTGACGCCAATGGAACTACCAGAACATTACATTGAAGATCATCGATTGATTATTAATTTGGGGGGTTCAGTGCGCTTTGGCTGGCGAACAGGTGGGCGAACCCACGAAGCTATCCTTCCGCCTGGAGGATTTTGCTTGCAATCTAACGGTGAAACAAATACCCCCTTTTGGCAGGATGAAATGACGGTGGCTGCAATTGCCATCAAGCCTGCGTTTATTGAAACCATCCTTGAAGACAGAACTCCGGATGCTATTGACACCTTTGCAGAACGGCGTTGTATCGGTGATGAACTAGCTTACAACTATGCAAGGGCGATCGCTTCCGAACTAGCCACACCAGGTGAACCCCTCTACGCAGAAACACTATCACTTGCTTTTACACTGCATTTATTAAACTGTCATAGCCGTAAAGCCAAAAAGCCGCTAAGCCCAAAAGGTAAATTGTCTGCAACCCAATTGCGTGATGCGATCGCACTAGCCCGGACACAACTTGGTGCAGAGCTAAACTTAACTCAACTAGCAGAAGCAGCCCAAGTTTCTGAATTTCATTTTTCCCGCTTGTTTAAGAAAACCACAGGATTAGCACCCCATCAGTTTGTCCTGCGCCTGCGACTGGAACGAGCACAAGCACTGATTCAAACAGGTCAAATGCCCCTGTCAGACGTTGCGGTTACCGTTGGCTTCTTCGACCAAGCACACTTTACAAATGTCTTTAAACGTGCTTTTGGTATGACTCCACGAGCTTTTGCAAAATCGCTTTAAAAACTGAGCAAGATTTTCCAATTTTTTCTCGGCTGCCTCCTGGGATTATTGAGCTATCGGCAAACAACAAAGCCGATTTGAGTCATAAGTCCAAAAAATCAAAAACTTAAAAACCTCAGGAAAAACAACCATGCTTTCAGTTAAAAAAATTGCTTTAACAACACTCACGCTGGCTTCTGTTGGTTTGTTGACCTTGCCCCAAATTAGCAATGCCGAACGGCAAAAAATTGGAGAATCTCTCATGCCTGGTGTTACCAAAACTGCTACAGCAAATAAGATTACTGTCCGGAAAGTCCAGTTTCTCAGCCAGGGTACAAAAGTCGTAGGTAATCTCTATCTTCCTACAACTATAAATAAAGGAGCACAGCCAGCAGTGGTTGTGGTTGGACCCCAGTCGAGCGTCAAAGAACAAGTTCCTGCAGTTTATGCCCGTCAATTAGCCGAGGAAGGATTTGTAGCCCTGACTTTCGACCATCGCACCTTTGGTGAAAGTGCAGGAATGCCCCGCCAGTTTGAAAACCCTGAAATGAAAGTGCAGGACATTCACAATGCCGTCACATTTTTGCGGGCACTACCGGAAGTTAAGCAGGATGCAGTAGGTTTGTTGGGTATTTGTTCGGGTGGTGGATACTCAGCCAAGGCTGCTGCAATAGATAAATCCATTAATGCCCTTGTAACTGTGGCAGGTTTCTATCATGACCCTCAAGTGATGCGTCAATGGCTCGGCGATCGCTACGAAGCACGTGTCAAGATGGGAAGAGAAGCCCGTATTAAGTATGAAAAAACCGGTCAAGTTGATTACATGACAAATGTTGACCAGAAAAACCAAAACGTGGCGATGCCCGGTCAGGAAGCTTATGACTATTACCGAACTTCCCGTGGTTCCCATCATGGTTGGGTCAATCGTTCGGCAGTGATGTTCTTTGAGCCGTTCTTACAATTTAATGCAATTAACGCTGGTCGTGATATCAAGGCTCCTACTTTGGTCATTCACTCCGATACAGCTTTAGTTCCAGATGGTGCGCGTCGCTTCTTCAATAGCATCCCAACCAATCGGAAAAATCTACACTGGATGACTACAGAAAATCATATTGCATTTTACGACCAAACAGAGGTGGTGGAAGAAGCAGCAAGTAAGGCAACAGCATGGCTTAAGCAAACCTTAGGTGGCAGTATAGTCAATTAGGTAGGGAGGTCATTGGTTATTGGTCATTTGTCATTGGTCATTGGTCTAAATCTAATGCGGAGAACGATTTGTTGTAATTGATTCAGCAACTTGAAGCGCTCGGTCTAGAATTTCAGAAGCTTTGTCTTTATCTGAGGAGCCGAAGAGAGAATTGACGCTATTGGTAAGAATAGAAAGGATTTTTTGAATAATCCCTGTTTTCTCTGGCTCTCTCACCACATACTGTTCTGCGATCGCCGTCAGGGCTTCAGCTTTGTAACTTTTGTCTGTAATGCCTTGAGCAACCTGAAGCGCCCGGTCAAATTTCCTCTGTTTTGCAAACCCACGGGCGATCGCAGGTAATCTCCAATCCTTATGTTGTATGGCATCAGGAGGGGATTGGATGGACTGAGCAATTTGCAGCGCACGTTCGGGCTGCCCTGCCTCAAGGTAACCAAATGCCACCTCCGACAGTATGTCCTTTAGATTCCACTGTTGAACGATCTCAAACGCTTGGTCGTACTGCCCGCTATTTAGATAATACCTCGCAATCTCTTTCAAAGTATAGTCTCGTTTTCCTATCGATTTTGCCAGTTTAATCGCTTGGTCAGAGTATCCGGCTTTGGCATAAGCGATCGCAATTACACCGAACGCCTGCTCCCTCTCATTGACATTCTTAATCGATCTGGCAATTTGCTGTCCCCCGTCAAAGTTTCCTAATTCTGCGTAGGCTTTAGCAACTCTAGCTAATGCATCACTTTGGCTCCGTGCTGCGTCAATTGGAATTGCCTGCGCCGCTGTTCGAGCTTCAGCTAGCGTCTCGACTGCTTTGTTCTTCTCCTCCAATACTGCGTACTGAGTTGCTGTTGCAATCAGTTGAATAATTTTATCAAGGGGAAAGGGCTTGTTTGCTAGGGTACGTATTTTTGGTAAAGATCGATCTAGAAGCTCGATGGCTCGACGTTCTTGTCCAACTGTTGCGAATTGTTTGGCAATCCTGAGAATACAATGAACTTTCATTGAGGAATTTTCACTCGCTTGTGCCTCATCTATAGCAGATGCACTCTCAAGCGCACGCTCCAGCACTAAAGGCACTTGTTCCTTTTGTCCATCTCGCGTGAGATGTTCGGCAATTCCAATCAGCGTCATGGTTCTATAGAGAGGGCGGTCATTGCGTTGAGCAATCGCGATCGCTTGGTTAAGAACCTTTGTTGCCTGTTCAGCCTCTGCGTTTTTTGCATAATAACCCGCAAGCTCTGCCAGCGTTATAGGAGTGAACATGGGATTGTTCACTTCTATAATGATTGTGCGAGCAAATTCGTAATACCCAGCCTCTGCGTATTCCCGAGCTCGATTTAGCAGAGACTCATCCGGGGAAGTTGCGCTGCCGCTACAGCCCGTTGCCGTTTGAGTACGGGCAATTTGGATAGCTTCAGTCAGAAGTTGCTTCCCCTTTGCTTCCTGTCCAACTAAGATATAGCCAAGAGCTACTCTCGATAGGGGGTTGGCTTTAAAGCACTCATTGGTAATCGCGTTGGTCAAGGGCAGGGTTTGCTCTAAAACTTCGGCAGCCTGTTCTGGCTTTCCTGCTGCTGCATATTGAACTGCGATGTTAGCCAATAGGTTCGCTTTTCTCAAGTTATTTTCTACTGCTACAACTTGACCACCCAGACAAACCGTAAAAATGAGTGTACTGACAGCTAAAATATTGAACTGGATTATTCTTCGAGCCATGTTTTTTCCGTCTCAACTTTTTGTTACACAACTGACTACCCACAGGTGCTTAACCATGAACCTCTAAAGTCAAAGACAGAAATGTTTGCCAGATTGTAGTTATTTTGTTACAAAACTTAATATAAATTAATTATCTATCTTGTGGGGCGGGCATCCCTGCCCGCCAAAGCCCCCATCCCACTTAGAGATTGCTAGGTAATTTTTATTTCAAAGTCTCTAAACCCATTGCACGGGGTCTAACTGATAGTAGCGTTGTAATAGCTCATATAATGCTGGATGGTTCTTCAGCAATTGGTCAGATTTTTCAAAAAATGTTTCAGTTGCTACAGCAAAAAATTCTGCGGGATTGGTTGCGCCATAGCTATCTATTACAGTCTTTACTCCTTGCTGAACATCTTGACAAAGTTGTTGATATTCTGCTGCCATCACTTCAGCCCAGATGGGATAGTCTGACTTCTGTTGCAAAATGGGAACCCCTTCTGCTTTACCATCCTCTTGATCCAACTGGTGGGCAAATTCATGAAGAACAACGTTATGTCCATCTCTCCAATTGCTAGTATCTTGTTTTACCTGTTCCCAAGACACTACCACTTGATCTCTACTCCACGATTCTCCCAATCTTGCTACCCGTCTTTCTTCAACAACATAATCGCTGATTGGAGTAGTTTCCTTCACTAAATAAGTGCTTGGGTAAATTAGAATTGAACGAAGTTTGGGGAAGTATTCTCCTCTATCATTCAGCAAAAGCAAGCAAGCGATCGCAGCAATAGTCAGCTTCATTTCTTCTGTAACTTGCAACCCCCCACAGCCAATAAATTGTTTCTCCGCTAAGAACACTTCAATGTGTCCCTGCAAGCGTCTTCGTTCGTTAGGAGAAAGACGGAGGTAAATAGGAAGATGATTTTCGACGATACTGTTCCATAATGGGGGAAATGGACGATGTTTAAGACGATTTCTTCTTAGTTTAGTGAGGACGGGACTGACTAAAATTCCAGTGATAATTAGTCCGATGATAAGAAAAACAATAATTGCTGCAGCCATATAATTTTTAACACTGTGTACCGGGTTGCATGGTAAACACCATGACTCTTTACTAAAAGTTTGCGGCTTTTTTATTTTCTTTGCAAATATTTACTAAAACTCGCTCTCGCTCTGCTGGATTTATATTACTCGTTCTTCTTAAAAACTAGAGTTTGGTGCGTTCCGAAAGCCATCATCTGAATTCGACCAAGCTCAAAAGCAAACTTTACGTCTTATCCTGCGGCGATCGCATTGTAAAATACTACGTTAAAAGCAACAGATGCGTTGGAAGACAGCACAACAACAAACAATGAATACAGAATGGGTACAAGTAACGGTAGAATAGTTTGCCAACCCGCATCTATCAACCTGTTGACGCCCATGCTTTGCGACTACTTGCAACTTATTTTGACTGCCCGCGTTTATGATGTTGCTCAGGAAACACCACTGGATTATGCCCCAAACCTATCCGCACGTTTGAATAATAAACTCCTGCTCAAACGGGAGGATATGCAGTCGGTGTTTTCCTTTAAGTTGCGAGGTGCTTACAACAAGATGGCGCAACTGCCACCGGATATGCTAACACAAGGTGTGATTGCAGCATCCGCTGGAAACCACGCCCAAGGTGTTGCCCTTGGTGCTCGTAAGTTGGGAACACGGGCTATTATCGTTATGCCAGTAACCACACCTCAAGTCAAGATAGACGCAGTCAAAGCCCGTGGAGGAGAGGTGGTATTGCATGGAGATACCTACGATGATGCTTATGCCTATGCCCGTCAGCTAGAAGCGGAAAAAGGGATGACCTTTATTCACCCCTTTGACGATCCCCACGTGATTGCCGGACAGGGAACAATTGGAATGGAAATTCTGCGGCAATACCAGCAACCCATTCATGCCATTTTTGTGGCAATTGGAGGGGGTGGATTAATTTCTGGAATTGCAGCATACGTAAAACGGATACGTCCGGAAATCAAGATTATTGGTGTTGAGCCAGTAGATGCCGATGCCATGCATCAATCCCTCAAAGCCGGACATCGGGTGCGCTTGCCTCAAGTGGGATTGTTTGCCGATGGGGTTGCAGTACGGCAAGTGGGTGAAGAAACATTCAGTTTGTGCCAGCAGTATGTAGATGATATTATTCTTGTAAATACGGATGACACCTGTGCGGCAATTAAAGATGTGTTTGAAGATACACGCTCGATTCTCGAACCTGCAGGTGCTTTAGCGATCGCAGGTGCCAAAGCCTACGTAGAACGAGAACAAATCCAGGGACAAACATTAATTTCTGTTGCTTGCGGTGCCAATATGAACTTCGATCGCCTCCGCTTTGTAGCAGAACGGGCAGAGTTGGGTGAACGCCGCGAAGCCATCTTTGCAGTGACAATTCCTGAAAAACAGGGCAGTCTCCGTAAGTTTTGTGAATGCATCGGCAAACGAAATCTCACAGAGTTTAACTACCGCATTGCCGATGAAAAAGTTGCCCACATTTTTGTAGGCGTACAAATAGAAAACCGTGCCGATGCAGCCAAGATGGTTGAAACCTTTGAAAGCTGTGGGTTTAGAACGCTAGACTTAACCGACGACGAACTCACCAAATTGCATTTACGGCACATGGTCGGTGGTCGATCTCCCCTCGCTCATAATGAATTGCTCTACCGTTTTGAGTTCCCCGAACGTCCCGGTGCATTAATGAAGTTTGTGAGTTCTATGAGTCCCGACTGGAATATCAGTCTATTTCACTACCGTAACAATGGCGCGGACTACGGGCGAATTGTCGTGGGGATGCAGGTACCCCCTCATGAGATGAAGGAGTGGCAGGCATTTCTCGATACACTTGGCTATAACTATTTAGATGAAACCCAAAATCCCGCATACAAGCTGTTTTTGGGCTAGTGCGCTGGTTCTTTTTCCAGGATAGATAATACAGCAATTTTCAGGTAAATAGACCACAGTCGTAGGGGCGAACAACCGTTCGCCCTTACAAACGATATGGTTCATTTATCTGAAGTCTGTAAAATAAAAGCAGAGCCGCAGGAGCGATCGCCGTGACCCTAATAACTGCGAAATGGACAATTAAAGATTACCATCGTATGATTGCCGCTGGAATTTTAGAAGAACGGCACATCGAACTGCTGAATGGAGAAATTGTAGAAATGGCTCCTGAAGGAGAATCTCATGCTTACTCTAGCGATGAGGCTGGAGAGTACCTAATTTATCTGTTAGGCAACAGAGCAAAAGTTCGGCAAGCTAAACCAATCATACTGCCGCAGAGTAATTCTGAGCCTGAACCAGATATTGCAGTTGTTCAACGTTTGGGACGAGATTACCAACGGCATCACCCCTATCCGGAAAACATCTTTTGGCTGATTGAGTATTCAGACTCTAGCTTAAATAAAGACTTGGAGGATAAAAGCAAGATTTACTCAGTTGCAGGTATTCCAGAGTACTGGGTGATTAATTTGCGAACGATGCAACTCATTGTGTTTCGAGTACCTGGTGATGAAGGTTATCAGTCAAAAGTAACTCTGACAGAGGGTTATATTAACCCATTGGCATTTCCCGATATTGCTGTTTCCATTGAGCGATTGCTGGGAAGTTAGAAAGGCTAAAGTATGAAAGTAACGGGAAACAACACTAGCATATCTAATAAATTTTAGCTTTAAAAACACGCCATCTGAAGGTGTGCAAAACACGACATCTAGAGTAGTGTTCTTTGTATTTCCACCCTGTTAGACGTTAAGGCAAGATAACAAGTGTCAGCAGTTGAAACGCTGCAAGAAATACTGAGTTACACAAAACCTAACAAAACCTAATAATTAACAACAAATGCAGAGGTAAACAGTCTATGATGATTCGCTACTGGCAACCATTCAAAGAACTGGAAACTCTTCGCCGTCAGATGGATCAAGTGTTTGACGAGTTAACAGCGCAAACTAGCGATACATCTGCCACCACTTGGGGTCCTGCTGTTGAGTTAATTGATGCGGGTGATAATTTGATTTTCAAAGCACAACTTCCCGGTGTGAGTACTCGGGATTTGGATGTGCAAGTGACTCGTGATGCTGTTTCTCTAAGTGGAGAGCGCCAACGCCAGCATGGCAGCAATGACGTCAATTATTTGCACTCTGAATTCCGCTATGGCAAATTCCAAAGGATCGTTAATTTGCCAGTTGCAGTGCAGAATGATAAAGTGCAAGCCGACTACCGTGATGGTATTCTAACTCTCACACTGCCTAAGGTTGAAGAAGTCCGCAATCGTGTCGTTAAGATTAATTTGGGCGAATTGTCTTCCTCTTCTCCCAGTCAAACCCTAAACGCCAGTTCGACAACAATTAACTCCTAATGATTTGAGTTATTTAGGAATAGCTTGACATTTTGCACCTTTTCAGGGGTTAGTGTTGGGCTTCTTAAAGCGGTGGATAGTGCCTACAAAACAATAAGCGGTGGGCACTGCCCACCCTACGAAACTTCTCAAGGTGGTGGGTAGTGCCTACAAAACAATAAGCGGTGGGCAGTGCCCACCCTACGAAACTACTACAATTATCGGTCTTAAACCTTAGTGTTCTTGGCGACGCCAGATGCTTCAACTCTGGGAACCAGAGCAACGCACTGGCTCGTCTTGGCGGTTTTTTAGCTCAATCCAAAAGAAGCCTCTCACTCAGTCCGCTTCGGACGAGTGACGAGACGGACAGTTCGCTCAACGGGGGAAACCCCCGCACGCGACTGTCCTCATGAATTTTGGGGCGATGACGATTACGTCTAAGCCTGGAGGCAAGCCCTTGGCTTTGAGGGCTTAGACGGATGAGGAATCGCCTATCTCCGGAGTTGGTAACGAGTCAATAAAGTCTTCTAGTATTTGAGTCATAGTCTTATCTTTCCACGCCGAGTATAGCCTTAGCTTATTTAATCTGCGTTCCGATATTCGTAGGTTCAGTGTTTTATTTTTCATTAATGTCAGTACAATAACGTTACGTTAATGGTATTATAGGTACATTGAGGAGGTGATTGCGGTGTTGAAAGCGGTTAAGGTGAGACTTTACCCAACAATCGAACAACAGGAAGCACTAGCCAAGTCATTTGGTTGTGCGAGATGGTATTGGAACTACGCATTTGTCATTTGTCATTTGTACTAAGAACAAATGACTAATAACAAATGACTATTTACAGCCAATTTCCAATTAAAACATAAGCAGACCAAAAGCTGGGTGAGTTAAAGTTAGGATGCTTTAACAGTTGTAACTGAGCACGGCGCAGAGCTTCGGCTTTTGTGATGTTAGGGTTTTTCAGTTCTCGATAAAAAGCACCAACAAACTGCGCGGTTGATTCATCATCAATTTGCCATAGAGAAGCTACTGTACTGCGTGCTCCTGCTTTGATCGCAGCCCCAGCCAGACCGAGGGTTGCGCGGTTGTCTCCCGCTGCTGTTTGGCAGGCGCTCAAAACAAGTAGTTGTACTGGCTGGGGTCTATTCTCGTCCCCGCTGCGGAGGATACTGCCGAATTGGGAGACATTAATTGGACCGTCAGAAGCTAGAATATAGGTTTTATCAGCACGAGAACTAAACTCACCATGAGTGGCTAGATGCACAATGCTGAATGGAGCATTACTGACTTTGTTTTCCAAAGCCTTACTAGTAAACTCTCGATCTAGCAGACTAGTTGTGGGTACACCAGCCTGGGAAATTAGGTTTAATTCTGTTTTGATGGCAGGCAAGGGTGAAAAGCGGGGAGAATATTCTGGTGGTGGTTCAGTTAACCCTGCTGTCAAGGCATTAAGCGGCTGTCGCCCCAGTGGTTTGGGCTCAAAAAGTTGCAAACCCACGCTTAAGGCAACGGCGTATTTCTCGACTAAGTATTGTCTACCATTGTAAAGAGTTGTTGGTGGTATATTTCGCAACGCTCCATCTAGAACAAACACTAGGGTATTTACCCCGCTTGTTTGCAAATCTGACTCGATTGGTTGTACTAACCAATTGTAAACCTGTTGTGACTGTGTTTTGAATGCTTTGATAGCTGATGGTCTGACCAAATTTTGCCGCAACTGACTTAATATTTTTTCGACTTCTGTTCGGGCAATTTTGGTGCCAAATAACCGTAGGGGTTGTTTGGGAATCTTAACAATAACTTGAAGTTCGTTTTCAAGAATAATTGGGTAAAGAATAGCCGCAGTCGGGTTATCTTGGTCTACCACTTTGTCGATCGGCACTCTCTGACCTTGTAAACAAGCTTCTCGAAAGAAGTTATCGAGTTCTGCCAACTGCAATGCTTCTATTCGCTGGCGTGCTTTCTCTAAAGTTTTCTCATCGGGCTGACTTTGTTGAGATTGCAACAGTAATTCTACTGATTGTCGGTAGACAGGTTCTACACTATCTCGAAAGGTAAATTGCACGTCTTGGTTGACTGCTACAAGATCGCTGCGAAGTGATTGTAGGGTTTCAACGGCTGCATCATATGCTGCCATCGCTCCTTTAATATCTCCTTGTGCTTTCTGTAACCTTCCTAACTGCCACTGCCATCGATAAGCAATCTCTGGTGCATTGCTGCTCTGCGCTAAAAATAGTGCCTGCTGGGTCAGGTTTTGCGCGTCTGACCATTGCTTGGTTTGTTCGTACAAACCCCCCAAACTCCCTAGTGCATAGGCTTCCGCTCGTTTGTCACCCAAACTGCGGGCTTCTTGGACGGCAGTGGCAAGTATCTTCGACGGGGGGATCGCTTGCTGGGGGCGAGTGAGGGAACCTGTCCCCTTTTCCATTGCTCCTCTTTGCCAATTTCCTAATTTCCCGAGGCTTTGAGCAAAATTAATCCGGGCGTAAATGGCAGAACGACTGGGAGGAAGTTGGTCGAGTTGGGATTGAATCAAGGGGATTAAATTTTGGGCTTGTGTTGTTTGTCGGTCTTCTATAAGAAGGTCTAAATAGTTAAGCTGTGCCTGAAGTTTTGTCAATGGTGTTGGAGATGCTTTAACTGTTTTTTCGTAAAAGTCAATTGCCTGTTGCTTTTGCAGTTGGGCACGGGCATTGTTTCCCAAGCTAAAAAAACTGGCGCTAATTTCTTTTGGTGATTCTATGCGTTGGGCAATTGCCAAACTTTGCTCTAGGACAACACGCGATCGATCCAAGTCGCCCACCAGTTGGAGAACATCACCAAGCGATCGCAAACTGACTGTTTTTTCTAAAGAATCTGGTTGAGATTGCAATGTTTGGTTGACTTGCAAAAGTATTGCTTCTGCACGGCGGTAAAATCCTTGGGTTCGCAGTGCCTGTGCTTGGTTGATGCGCGATCGCACAATACCACTTTTGTCATTTGTCTTGCTGTAAACTTTTTCTGCATCTTGCCAAGTTGCCAAAGCTTGCTCTAATTGTCCTGTCACTAATTGCAGGCGACCTTGGATATCTAGGGTTTGAGCTAGAATTGGTAAATTTTGGATTTTGGATTTTGGATTTTGGCTGACTGTATTTTCCGAATCTTGCTGCGTGTAACCAAGGATATCTAAACTACTAGCGATCGCTTGTTTTGCCTCATTCCATGCACCTAGTTGTTGGTAAGCGAGGGAAAGATTGCTTAAAGTAGCCGCACGACCGATCGCATCCCCTTCCTGCTGGTACTGTTGTGCTGCTTGCTGCAAGACTTGAACTGCTTCTGAATAGCGCCCGCCATCGTATAGTATTTTCCCCTGTTGCAGTAAGGCAATGGGAGAGGAGAGGGGGGGTTTTGCGAGGACAGGGAAACTAAAAATACACAGTAAAGCAGTTACAATAGCCAGAAGAGAATAACGAATTAAATTTAATTGTTTCATATAAAACTCCCACTTGAGTTTTGAAATAAACGTAGGGGAGCCGCCCTCGTGGGCGGATTTCCCCCATTGAGAGGAGTGGCGTTAGATAATACCGCACAAAAACTCGAGCCGGTGGGCAATGCCTGGAAGAGAAAAACGAGTAAATTTTAATTTTTTCATAAGATTTTTTTAAGAAAAAGGGAATCGCTCAGTCAAAGGGTTTATTGAATTGGAGAGGTAGGGAGAAAGGGAAAGTAATAACTAATGACTAATGACGAATAACCGATTAAAAGGGATTGGCAACGATAGAAAAGTACAAACCGTTTTCCTGCCAAGTGTCTTTATCCCCAGAAATGGAAATCAACGGGATACCCCAGTCTATGCGTGCAGTCAGGCGGTCTTCTATTTGTAAGCGTAACCCAAATCCCACAGATGCGAGGGTGCTTTCTTCGAGTTCGGCATCAGGGCTGGATCTACCAGAACGGTTCCAGACAGTTCCAACATCGAAGAAGGGAGTGACCTGAAGAAAGCTACCGCGTTGGGAGAAGCGAACAATAGGAATTCGCACCTCAGCTGAGGCAAAGAAGCCATTATCCGTAAGCAGAGCATCTTGACGGTAGCCTCTAACACTCTCAAATCCACCCAAGCCAAATTGTTCAAACGGTACAAGGGGACGATCCGCAACTTGCAAATCCCCTCGCAGTAGAAAAAGGGTATCGGGTGCTAACAGTCTTACCCACTGTGCTTGTCCTCTCCATGCATAGAAAGTATTGGAATCGAAAGCATCCAGTCCAAAACTGAACTGAGATCGCACGGCAAAAACTTGCTGGCTGCTACGCTGCGTCCACTCTTGGAAAAAACGTAAGGCGGTTACTTTAGTTTCTCCCTCTTCATTTGCACCAAACGCTGGAAAGGGAATTTCCCCTTGATTGTCCGGATTTAGGGTAGCTTCACTTTCTCGGCGAGTTGCTGTTAGACCAAGTGCAAATTCCCGAGTTGGGGTTTGTATCAGAGGTTGGCGTAGTGTCAGTTCGTAGTAGCGAGAGTTGGATTGGATATCCAGAAAATCGAATGGTTCTTCAATGACATTACTATCAGAAATTCCAAAGTTAAATGAAACAGTTCCATTACGAGGATTGAAAGGAATGGAGTAGCCAAAGTCAAAGGCATTGCTACCATCGGTATTGGTATAGATAGCGCTAATGCTATCGCCGAAACCAAAAAGATTGGCTTCGCTAACCTGAATTTGACGGCGGAAACTACCAACAGCGGGCGAACGTCCATTATCCAGAGCTAACTGAAGGTTAAAAGTATCTGCCTCCTTAACCCGCACTTCTAACAAACTTACTCCCGGACGGGAACCTGCGGATAGTTCTGCTGACAAGTTTTCAATTAAGGGATTGAGTTGCAACAGTTGCAGTGCTTGGAGGAGGCGATCGCGATTGAGGGGTTTTTTTGTCGCTATGGCGATTCGGCTTCGCACATAACCCGGTTTCAGTCTGCGGTTGCCTGTAATTTTGATGTCTTCTAATTCACCTTCTACCACACGTATTTCTACGGTGCCACTTTGAAGCTTTTGCGGTGGAATGTATGCCCCTGAGGTTATATAACCTTTTCTTACATATAACTCAGTCACTGCCGCACGTGCTTGAAATAACTCCGCCAGTGTTATGGGACGATTGGTATACTCTTTCAGAAGTTCGGCAAACTCTTTTTCACTAAAAACCGTACTGCCCGTGATTTGAAATTTTTGAACAGTGATAGTTTGGGGAACGTCTTCAGGTGGGGTTTTTTCTGGTGTTGTCGGTGATGTTGGAGGTGGTAGTAACTCCTCAGGCGGCGGTAGGCGGAAAGGAGGTTCTGGTTCTGGTTCTGGTGTAGGCGGTTCTGGTAAAGGCGGAGTCGTAGGCGGTTCAATTTGTCCTGGGGAGATACCAGGTTGCTGTGGTGTAGGGGGAGTTTGGGCAACAATCTTCCCCAGCCTATCTTGGAAAGGGGGGAAGGGGGCTTCTGTGGTTAAAAGGGATACCTCAGTTTCGCTCCCCCCGACTTCTTCCCGTGAAGGAAAGAACACAGCCTCCCGAACCACGGGAAGCCACCCATCTCCAAAGGAGATAGCCAGTGGCTTGTGTTGCGGGGATCTCACTACGTCTGTAAATAATAGATCGGAGGCTTTGCCAATTTGATTTTGTACTTGGGTTTTACTAGAAACCTGCGCTTTCACTGGTTGTACAGGCAGGGCGCAGATGATTGCCACTGAACTTAAGCAACAGGAGTACTGGTAGATGCTTAATCTTTGGCGAGATTTACGGAGCATGGCAAGATGAGCGTGATAAGAGGACAGAAGAATTCATGGTATGTGCTTGAGCAACAAGAATGACATCACCGTTTTTATCGACAATCCATCCCTGCGCTTCGACAATTTTATGGGAATCAGGGTTTTTAGGGAAAGGATTGTGGCGATTATTGCTTGTTTGTAACGATTCAGTTGCTCTGGCGCGATTTTCCATTGCTGGATCGAGAGCAATCCAATTCGCGATCGTTGCTTCTTCTGTCAGTGGTTCTGTGGGACTGGGCGCTACTCCTCCGCGTCCAGTTACGGTAAAGGAACTGCGTGCTTGTCTGTTTCCTGGGGTGCAGCCGGTAGCAATTTGTTGAGATGCATCAACTAAGCTGACGGGTAGGGGAACTAAGTCAAGGGGTTCTGTATCGGGTGTGTTAACACTTGTGTCACCGTTGAAAGTTGGGTTTGTTTGGGAAATGGCGGTGATATCATTTGTTGACAGCAAATTGGGGTTAATTTCGCTGGGGTTATTGGGTTTAAGCAGTCTGACCAAATCTTGGCGATTACGCTGCACCATTCCATAGATACCCGCAGCTGTTATGTTAATTTTTCCCCCACTTCCACGATAGGCATTGGCGGTAATGTCGCTATTTTCACCAGGGACAGCAACAATAAAGCCATTTTTTGCATTGATATTGATATTGCCACCATCGCCTTGTTGTTCAGCCGTCCCCGCACTACTAGAGATTTGGCTGCCCCGACGTAGAATGAGTAAATCTTGCACTTGCAAGTCAATATCGCCTCCCGTGCCAGATGCAGTTTCTGCTACCAGCCTGCCCCCATTATCCAAGCTGATGGTTTCTGCCTGAATTGTCAGATTACCCGTACCTTGAGCTTCACCGTTGGGATTGATACTTCCCACAGCTATCGCCGCCCCATCCCGAACACGCAATGCTCTGGTTTCAATATTTATATCTCCACCTTTACCTGTAGCTTCTGGAACACCCGCCGTAACTCCCGTAATTCCTCCTGAGGCAGCAAATAAGGAGGAGGGGAATAATCCCTCTGCATCTGTGCCAATTACTTCAATTAAGTCTGAAGCTTTCACAGTTAAGTTTCCCGCATCTCCCGTGCCACGGGTGGCAGTTTGCAGGATTCCTCCATTGCGAAGAGTAATGCGATCGGCTGTTATGGTTAGATTGCCTCCGTTGCCACTAGAGTTAAATTCCGTGCTTGTATATAAGCCACTACTTACAGGTAAACCCTGTATACCTCTGTAAAGTTTGCCATCACCTGTAAGGGCGCTGCCAGTAATTTCTACCTGTGAAGTTTCAACCTTCATTGAACCAGCATTTCCAAAGCCCAAGGTACCTGTACTAATCTGTGCTCCGTCTACAATCTTCAAATTGTTGGTTTTGATTGTGAGACTACCCCCATTTCCTTGTGCTGTCTGTTCAACTTCTGTAAGCAATCCACTTGGGAACCACACTCCATCAATAATGACACCACCACTCGCCTCTATAGAGTCAGAAGCAGCAACAGTTATGTTTCCAGTATCTCCCTCAAAACGAGTTTTGCTTCCTATTTGTCCCCCATTCGTAGTCATTAGTTGGTTGGTTTCAATTTTAATATCTGCTGCTTTTCCAAAACCCTCTGAATTTGAAGTGACTTGAGATAATTCATCTATTTTTAGCTGTGAAGCTCGAATCCAGATTTCTCCTCCTTTCTCATCTCCAAAGGTGCGAGATCCGATAGTTGACTCACCTGTGAGTGTGACCTGTTCACCTTGGATCTCGATACTACCGCCCCCCAGTCCGCCAATAATACTAAACTGAGAAAACTCAATATCTTTAAAATTTTGTACTCCTTCGTAATCTACAGTCCAACCATTGTCTTTTGGAACCAAGCTGACTAAACCATCACTTCCGACACTCCCTAACTCAATTCGTCCACTTTGTACTGTCATAAGTCCTTCAACAAAGGTGACGGAACCTCCTATTAAAGCCAAAGTTTTACTGGGGGAAACTTGCAAACCACCAAAGAATGGCTCGCCACTTTCCTCATCTATAATGGGGTTCCCTGTGCTGAAGTCTATTAAAGGTGCGATTGACTCGTTCCAAATTTCTCCCGGTTCTTGCCCAAATTGTAAGCCTATAGGAACACTTACTGTTAGCAGAGGTAAACTTTGAGGCTGGACTGCACTAAAGTAAGTACCATCGGCAAACTTAACGCTATCGGCGGTGGTAGCTATAAATGAGCCGCCAATTTTAAGTGAAGCATTTCTTCCAAAAATAATTCCATTCGGGTTAATGAGGAACAGATTAGCTGTTCCATTGGCGCGGATTAACCCATCAATCTCAGAGACCCCCTTACCTGTAACACGGCTGATAATGTTTTCTATAGTTGGGGCGTTGTTGAAATATGCAATGTCACCTCTTGGGACAGAAAATTCTTGGAAGCTGTGGAATAGATTAGAACCGACTTGTGTACCCTCTGTGATAACGATAGTGTTACTGTCACGTATCACCGCAGAAGGATTGGATAAGGTAGCATCTGGAGAAATCTGGGCTTGAGTTTGGCTAGCAGTCAATAAATAACAGAAGATAAGGCTGCTGTTAAGGGAGAATATTCTAAAAAGGTGCTGAAAAAACATTTCATTATTAGACAAGAAGTTCTAAAGTAAGTAATAACTAAAATATGTGCGGTAGATATTGTCCACCGCACAAAATCTAGTTAAACTTAGGCAAGGATAATGTCTAAAGAAGGAACAAAAGTCAGGTTGGGCTGGAGAGATGCAAATTGTATGCTATTGAATGATAAAGCACCTGTGCTACTGTCATAGGTAAATTGGTTAGTTGAAGTCGCTCCAAATCCTGTTTGAGAAATTTGAATTTTATCGCTTTGTGAGTAGTTAAAATCTGTGATGAGATCGATTCCTTGAGATAAAGAATTGAAGACAAAGGTATCACCACCTGTCCCACCTGTTAAAATGTCATTCCCAAGCCCACCAATCAAGGTGTCATTCCCATCGTCACCTTGCAGAATGTCATGACCCGCTTCACCATAAATACTATCGTTTCCAGAACCACCTATTAAGGTGTCGTTACCATTCCAACCGAACAGATTATCATCAGCATCACCACCATCAAGGAAATCATTACCTTCTCCTCCGTCAAGCGTGTCATTGTCCGCTTCACCGTACAGTTTATCGTCTCCAGACAGCCCATAGAGAAAATCGCGTTCATTTCCACCCAATAGGGTGTCATTACCTCCATAACCGTACAGACTATCAGATCCTTCTAGCCCTAAGAGAATGTCGTTACCATCATAACCGTAGATAGCATCACCTTTTTCTGTACCAAAGAGTTGATCTGGGCTAGCAGTACCTTTAATTGGGGAAAGGTTATAATCTGTGCCTGGATCGTTATCCTCAATGATGATGGTAACAGCTTTAATGTTGCTGTTAGATTGAAGAGAAATCTGTTGAACAACACTACCCCCTAGATTTTTAGCCTCTTCTTCAGTAAAGACATAGACTTCTTTGTCAAATCCTATTGTAGTGTTGGGATCGTTAATTGTTAGAACAACAGTATTATTACCATCATGCCTACCGCCTGAACCACTAAAGTCCCTATCATCCAAGATATTGATAGAAACACTCTGTGTTGTTTCATCAATTTTTATTGTGTTAAAGTTAGCATCATAGGGTGTTTCCCATCCACCAATGTCAAGTTTGAAATCTTCAAAACCTCCGTTAGAGTGTTGCCCCCTGCATCTGTTGCTGCTCCAATCTATGTATGGCATACTTTTGTCCTTTGACGATAGATGTTGATTACAAAGCTAGTTGTTTTTAAGCAATTGATTTAGCGTTTATAGCGCTCGAAAAATCAATTTTGCATATTTTAGAAAGGTTTATTCTCATGCTATAAAAACAAACCCTATCTAAAATGCAATACAACCAAAGCTCAATTAGAGCTTCCCATCAAAGCCTGTTACAGTCATACTTTTTCAAACCGACATTAACTTGTCTAGTTGAAGGGCAGAAGTTATGCGAGGATTTACAAAACTTTATATTCTTCCTGAATTCCTTGCCAAACTGGAGTTTTTACGACAAGTCCTAATAAAACAACTTTTCTGTCTTCAAGGATTTTGTCAGGAGCGAGCATCACTACTTGTATCAGAAGCATGCACCCCTTTCTATTAACAAGGGAACGCTTCTCGTGGACGCTCACAAATCATCAACCTCATTGGATGAAAGAATTTCGTGTAACTTAGCGATTAGCGGTGGCAAATCGCGAGTTACGATATCCCAAATAATGTCAAGGTTGACATCAAAGTAGGCATGGCTAAGTCGATCTCGCGTTCCGGCAATTTGTCGCCAAGGAATTTCCGGTACGCTGTCTTTTGTTAACTGGGAAACGTTTTTGGCTGCTTCGCCCAAAATCTCAATTAGTCGCACAATCGCTAGTGCCAGCATAGCGTCCGTGTCCAAGTCAGCGCGACTACGTCCTTGAGTGAATACAATTGCCTGACTTGCCGCATCCAGCATATGCCGCAGACGTACCTCATCCGTTTTTGACATACTGCACTTGGGCTTCTGCTAGTACCCGCTCTCGGATGTAACGGCTGAGATCTTGAGGGGTGTTAAGGTCAACTCTTCGCCCTAAAAGCTGAGAGAGTTCATCCTGGATATCAATGAACGCAAAGCCAGGAGTGCAGCCCGGTTCAAACTCAACTAAAATGTCAATGTCGCTGTCAGGGCGGAAGTCATTCCGCAGGATGGAACCAAAAAAGGAAAGTTTACGGATATGATGACGTTGGCAAAGTTCGGCAATTCGATCGCTGGGGATTTCAATAGGTAATTGGGAAATTATTGCTGTCATCTTGGTTCTAGCTTATTAGAGGGTATTAGGGCTAAGCTTATTCTAATCACTCAGCATGGTCTTCGTTATGTGACTGTTAACTGATTATGCTATGCTTTTGGTTCAAAGTTTGCCACCAACAACTAAGGGCAAGCATTAAGACCAATTGACATCTAGATTGAGATAGAAGCTAGTTGTATCTTGCACAACACCAATCAAGTCACTACCGTAATAGATGGCGGTATCCAATGCAGAGGTACCGCCCCAATTGAGAGTTTTATCCAATGTATAATTGCTTTCAGTACCGCCAAGACGAACTTTATCGTTCTCCCAGTAATGAAAGTCAGTGATGGTTGCATATCCAGAACCTAGATAATCAATTTCTGCACCAAAGTAACCATTGTAACCAAGCCCAAAGGTATCAGCGCCAGTACCACCTGTAAGGACATCATACTCATAGGAACCACCGCCATAACCTACAAGATAGTCATCCCCTGCATCACCAGACAAGGTGTCACTGCCACGTCCCCCATAAAGCCAGTCGTTACCATCATTACCGTAAAGAGTATCATTACCAACAACTGGGTTGAGGCTACTATCAGCTATCTCATCACCGAACAGGACATCATTACCTGTCCCTCCATAGAGCCAATCATCACCAGCGCCTCCAACTAGGGAATCATCCCCTTCTTCTCCCCAGATACCGTCATTCCCACTTTCACCGTATAACGAGTCATTACCTCTGCGACCTAAAATTGTGTCGTTACCGTTGCCGCCGTATACAGTATCGTTGTCGGATAAATAGTCGTTGTAACCATCTACAATGTCTCCAGCGTCAATAATATCATCTCCTCCATAGCCATAAATGGTATCGTTGCCTGCGTAACCGAAAATGGAAATATCAGAAGAGCCAGTACCGTACAGAGTATTATTTCCAGAATCGCCGTAGATAGCCATTGCGGTTCCCCTCAAGATTGTATGTCAAGTGTTTAAAGTTTGAATGTCGCAGTGTATTGCGAGCTTCTGTAGAGATATCTGCGGGAAATGAGGGAGTTATGCCAAGCTTTACAAAACTTAATCATAAAATAGCTAGCAAAAGAGAAAACACGAAAGTTTTGCAAACAGCTAAGTACCAATAGTGTAAATTCATCAGATACAACTGTTTAGGGAAGGGATGCTAAATGTCCTTGCTTCTTGGGAAGCACCGTGCTTTGTTTATTTTTAAAACTTTGCTCGATGAAAAATAGGATAAACATCACTTTTCATTTATAAAAACCACTAAAAATCACAGAGAAGACGGTTTTGCCAATGCGAATCTTACTTATTGAAGATGATGAAGTTTTAATGAATATTTTGTTGCAGTCCCTCACCAAACAACTTTATGTGGTGTGTGCAGCAGAGGATGGACAAATTGCTTGGGAGTACGCCGTCAACGTCAACTACGATCTCATCCTGATGGATGTAGAACTGCCAAAGCTAGACGGCATCACCTTGTGTCAGAAACTGCGTTCCAATGGTTGTTTGACACCAATTTTGTTGATGACTGCAAAAGACGCAAGTAGCGATCGCATTCGCGGGCTGGACGCAGGGGCAGACGATTATCTCATCAAACCATTGGATCTAGAAGAACTCCAAGCGAGGGTACGGGCGCTATTACGTCGGGGAGAAGTTCCCCATACCCCAGTGCTATATGTGGGTACACTACGACTCGATCCGAGCAGTTGTCAGGTGACCTATGGAGGAAAAGAACTAGTACTGACACCCAAAGAATACAGCTTACTAGAACTTTTTATGCGAAATCCTTCGCGAGTGTTCAGCCGGGGAAACATCATTGAGCATCTTTGGACGTTTGAAGATCCGCCACAGGAAGAAAGTGTCAAATCCCATATCAAAGGCTTGCGACAAAAACTGAAAGCAGCTGGGGCTGTGGATTGGATCGAAAACGTCTATGGTGTGGGGTATCGGTTGAATCCGCAGGTTGTGAGTGAGGGAGTCAGGGAGACAAAGGAGGTTGCTGTCTCATCTGCCTCATCTCCTTCCCTCGAACAGGAGTTTAATCAGGCGATGGGCGGTTTGTGGAATCAGTATCAAGGACTGATGATGCAGCGGATGAAAGTTTTGCAAAAAGCAGCAGCAGCAATTGCAGATAATACACTGACAGCTGAGTTACGCCAGTCAGCCCAACAGCAAGCCCATAAACTAGCAGGTGTTTTGGGAATGTTTGAGCTAGAAACTGGGACTCAACTGGCAAGGACAGTTGAACAACTCTTAGCTGAAAATGACGACTTACTCGCATCCCAAAAACACGAACTGCGATCGCTTATCCAGCAGTTAACAAATTTACTTAACCGCATAGAACTGTGTCAGGCTGTGCGTACTGACCCCAATTGCCAAGGATTACCAATTTTATTTTTGACTGCTCATCGAGAATTGGAAACCGTGCAACAGGTATTTGCTGCGGGGGCAGATGATTATGTGGTCAAACCTGTCGTTGGTGCAGAACTGCTGGCAAGAATCACCAATCGCCTGGAACGCATTCGCCTGCTTCAGTCTTTTTCTAGCAAAGACCCACTCACTGGACTGGCAAATCAGCCTCAGTCTAGCCGTGATTTGCATAACCTGATTGACCAAGCACGAATCAATGGTCAGCCTGCAAGTCTAGTGTTACTCGCGGTGACAGAGTTACGTCAAATTAATACTCAGTACGGTCATGAATCTGGCAACCAAGTGTTACAACGGTGGAGTCGTCATTTGCAATCAGCATTTCGAGGTGGCGAGGTAATGGGTTACTGGGGTAATGGAGAATTTGTGGTGGGGATATCTGGAATGACTAAGGCGGAAGTGAAGGATCGTCTCTCTGATATTTTGACGGCTCTCCGACAGCAAATATTTATCGCGCCGGAGGGAACTCGATATCAGACTCTCTGTAGTTTTGCGGTAGTAGAGTATCCTAATGATGGATTAACGATACAATCGCTCTACCAAGCAGCTAGTTTGCTTTTGGCACAAAAAATGACTAGCTCAACATTGCAGCACCAGTGGAGTCCCTAATGAGCACCGTTCCATATCCGGACTTGCTTCAATACCAACCACATTCTGTTGTTGTGTATGGCAGAACCGTGTTGGGAACAACTTGTTTCTGACCGCTAAATTCTCTCCCATAATAACCATCATCAAAACCACGACCAAATTCACCACCAGCAGTACGGGGTTTGTACTCATTGCCTTTTCTAGCACTTTGTTGCCCTTGGCGGTAGCCATCAGAGTAAGCCTGAGGATGATAACCAGGGTCTTCATCAACATGCCATTGAGTCACCGGATAGCAGTAGCTTATTCGCTGTCTATAGAAGGGATACCGATAGTAGCGATGTCTGTGTCTGTATGCAGGATAGTGATGGTGACGTCGTTGATTAGCCTGAATCGGCTGATTGTTTAGTAAAAATCCAGTGGTAGTAGCTAAAACTAGTAGGCTGGAAATAATAATTTTTTTCATGTTGACCTCCATTAGAAACCCCGTGCGGGGAGAGGGGAGGAAGTAGTACGCGTTCAATAACCCCCAGTATTTTTAAGATAACGCTTAGACTTTGGGAACAACATCACCTGAGAGGATGGCTAGTACACAAAGGATGAAGTATGAAGGCATTTGGATGAAAGTAACAAAAGGTTATAATGGAAGGTTTTATAATGATATTTCTGCTGATGTGTACTAGTTGAGCGATCTGCCCTCTGGGCAGGAGCGAAGCTATCGCTGAAATCCTTCTAAGGTCAAGGTATTTATCTGATTGGGTTTAACACTTGTGGCAGTGTGCTCGATATAACAAATAAGTCTAGGCTTAGAAGATATTTAAGTTTTGAGGAAATAGTTATGCCAGGTGGTCATGCTAGTCATAAAGGAAGTTCTGCTAAACCTAATGTCAACGCAAACGGTCAGGTTAATTTACCTGCATCCGATACTTCATTAGAGCCTGAAGATGTTTTGGAGGAAGGTCTTCTAAGAACTGAAACGACCAGAACTGACGAATTTGTTGATTATCCTCCTGCTCTTGAGCGCCCCAGTAATACACCTAACAAAGACGAAGAGTAGATATTATACCATTTCACGTAGCAATTGTGTAAAGACGCGCCAAGGCGCGTCTCTACTTGTGATGTTTTCTCAGCAATAGAGTTGTTTCTTCTGTGTTCAAGGGCTTGGAGAATAAATAGCCCTGTGCCCGATCGCATTGCAATAATCTGAGTTGTTCCAACTGCTTCACAGTCTCTACACCTTCAGCTATCACACTCATACCTAAATTGTGAGCTAAGGTAGTAATGGCTCGAACAATCACTAATTGGTCGTTATCGCTATCAATTCGATTTACAAAAGAGCGATCGACCTTCAAAATATCAATGGGAAAACGGTGCAAGTAAGCTAGGGATGAGTAACCCGTGCCAAAGTCATCAATGCATAATTGAATTCCAAAAGCTTTCAATCGCTTAAGAATGGTGGCAGCAGATTCAGGGTTTGCCATCAGCGTGCTTTCGGTGATTTCTAGCTTCAAGCTGCTGGGATTCAGGTTAGTCTCTTGTAGAGTTTGGCAAATTGTCTCCACTAAATTGGCTTGAGAAAACTGTCTGCTAGAAAAGTTGACGCTAATGGTTAAGGGATCGAGATCGGAAAACTCTAACTGCCACTGCCGCAACTGTTGGCAAGATTCACGAAGTACCCATTGACCAAGGGGAATGAGCAGCCCAGTTTCTTCTGCAATTGGAATAAACTCGGATGGGGAAATTGGACCTCGTTCTGGGTGGTGCCAGCGAACTAGTGCTTCAAAACCCGTAATTCTTTCTGTTTCAACTGATACGATAGGTTGGTAATGTACACTTAGCTCTTGCCGCTCAATTGCCCACCGCAGGTCAGTTTCTAACTGCAACAGTGCCACTGCCTGTTTGTACATAGTTGTGTCAAACACCATATGCCAAGCTTTACCCTGGGCTTTGGCTCGGTAAAGAGCAGTATCGGCATCGCGTAGCAAATCCGCAGGTTGATGATACTCAGTTGTCCCCAAGGCAATACCAATGCTGGCAGTTGTGAATACTTCATATCCACTCAAGTTAAAGGGTAACTTTAATAATTGATGGATGTTTTCTGCTATACGGGTGGCATCATCAATAGTCTGAATGTGAGAAAGTAAAATCGTGAATTCATCTCCACCCAAGCGAGCAACGGTATCGTTTGGCTGTAGGCAGTGTTGCAAACGATGGGCAAATGCAACCAGGAGTCGATCGCCAACTAAGTGACCCAGACTATCGTTGACAACCTTAAAACGATCGAGGTCTAGAAAAAGAACGGCAAACAGCGCATCTGGCTCCTGTTTTAACTGTGCGATCGCCTGCCCTAGTTTGTCTATAAAAAAAGCTCGGTTGGGTAGCCCGGTGAGAGGGTCGTAAAAAGCATGATGGACTAATTTTTCCTCCCTCTCCTGTAACGCTTCAAGAGCCCGTTGACGCTGGGTTACATCAGTTTGGACACCAATAAAGTGAGTTAAGTACCCCTTGGCATTGAACACGGGAGCGACATAAAGCTCGTTCCAGAACAAGGTGCCGTCTTTGCGGTAATTTCTTAAGGTAATGTGGCAGTCTTTTTGTTCCTGAATAGCGGTGCGTAGTTCATGAAGACTGGGCTGGTTAGGCTCAGATCCCTGTAAAAAACGACAGTTGCGTCCAATGACTTCACTGGCAGAGTAACCTGTCATTGCCTCAAAGGCTGGATTGACGTAAATGATTGGGTTATCTGGTAAATTGGCATCCGTTAAAACAATGCCATTGCTGCTGGCGGCAAGAGCACGCTCCATTAGGTGTAAGCGTGATTCCGATAGCCCGCGTTTGATGGCGATCGCCTTCTTCTCCTTGCGCCTAGGGGAAGACTCCTCAATAAGCGGAACCAACTTTTCATTGGTCTTGTTCAGTAGATGCTGATTTCTGTACACGTAACGACGAGTCAAAATCATTGCCAGAGTTTTATAAATTGGAAAGGGAATCCAGCCAAACATCCGACCTGTTTGGCAAGCTTAAACCAGTAACTTGTGGGTACTCGTATAAGTAGGTGTCATTGTGTCATTTGTAAGGCTTCTAGCCACTTTTACAATTCAAAACGTGTAATCGCTCTTATTCCCGTCTAAGTACTGATGACGACAACAGAAAGGCAATTGTTTGCTAAAAATATGTATAAATAAGAATTGTTTTCATAAATTTACTCAGTGTATTTTCAGAGAACTAATGTTTTTACATTTGTTGAAGACCTATAGAAACAGCACAGTTGTTCTAAATTGGCTGTTTCGGAAAGGCTTGCGTTTAGTGCTGATTCTCCTATTTATTTCTTAAGGTATTATTAAATTTACTTCTTTAGGAGGATTAGTGTTAACTTTTTTACAAAAACTTCACATCTACACAGCATTTCTTCACTATTGTATAAGTAGCTACTCTCATCTCAGTTTTTTTCTAGGAAATGGGCATGAGAAAATGACAGCACAACGCCCCCTAGCGCCCTGACCCTAATCCCCATTGCCTTTGAGGAAATTTACCCCCCTTACAGCAATTTTCAAGTGAATGAACCACAGCATTTTCTTGTGGAACGGGCGTCCCCGCCCGTTCGTATCAGCGCGGGCAAGGATGGCAACCCCACTCCATGTGGTCTATTAATCTGAAAACTGCTGTAATCCCCCCTTATCAAGGAAGGAAACCAGAAATCGAATTCCCTCCCCTTTACAAGGGGAGGGTTAGGGTGGGGTAAATAAGCTATTTCATTATCCGAATATCAGTTGCCAGTAAACTTTGCAAGCGTTGTAATTGAGAACTGAGGTAGTAGAGCAAATCCCCTTTGCCTAGCAAGCGAGCTGCATCTGTTTGTTTACCTCCCAAGATAATTGCTGAATCAGCTTCACTAGCAGTTCGCAGTGCAACCCGTCCCGGTAAATTTGAACGGATAATTGGTGTGACAACCCCTGCTTCCGGGCGTTGAGTGGAAATAATGAGATGAATTCCTGCTGCTCTAGCCATTGCACCCAGCCGTTTAATGCTTTGTTCTAATGCTGTGCGCGATTCTTTTTCTGCCATAAAGTCAGCGTATTCATCAAAAATGCAGACAATCCGGGGTAAAGGCTGACGAGAACGCTGATTGTAATTTGTCAAATCAGCGCACCCTGCTTTTTCAAATCGTTGGTAGCGCGACTCCATTTCTGCCACGAGTTCATTCATCAGTTCGATAGCACGTTCGCTATCTTTAACAACTGGTGAATACAACCACTGCATTTCCTCAAACTCTGGAAAGGTAACTCTTTTGGGATCGACAAGAGCAATTTGCAGGTGTTGTGGGGAATGACGAAGGATTAGACTAAGAAGGAGACTTCGCAAAAATTCGCTTTTACCACTTCCAGTTGTACCCCCAACCAAGAAGTGACAAGTATTGGGGTCAGACAAATCAGCTTCTATGAGTTGCCCCTCCAAATTAACCCCAATCGCAATTTTCACAGGTGCTGAGGCAGGTAAAGTTTGCGTTTTTACGTAATCATCAAATTTAGCCGTTTCCCTATCGGGTCGAGGCAAGTCAACACTTACATATCCAGCTTGAGGGGAAATCAGAGGCGGATTTGCTAACTCTAACTGAACCTGCAAATCGGCTGATAGTTTTAGCAAAGCGTTAACCTTAACACCAGGATGTGGTTTGAGTTTCACGCGAATAAAAGCTGGACCAACAGCAGCCCCTTGATAATCTACCCCAATGCCAAAAGATTGCAAGCTAGCCACTAACTTGACACCCATATCATCAGCATTGGTTTTGCGTTGCTCATTCTGCTGACTTGTTGTTTTTTGTGTCTGTTTATTTGATGATTCGTCTGCTTCCAATTCTTCTACAAAGAAACTTTGACACTTCTGCTGTTGCGGACAGATATCGCACAGCTGAGGTTGAGTGGTTGGTGGTGGGAAATTAGGTAATGGTGGTTTCCAAGCCAGCCATTGCCGCATTTGTTGTAATTTATAAGGAATCAGCTGATGTACTGTATTTTCTAGTTGCTCCCAGGAATACCGATACTCTATAAACTCTGGTAAAACACAGTAAACTGCTGAATCAACTGCTACTTTTTTCCTTTGCCAAAGCATATAACTATAAAGGGCAACCTGGGCTAATTGCGCTGATGGATCGGCGGGCTGATATGTTTTGAACTCTATGACACACAGGCACTGCTTTTCAACATTGAAGACCAAGCAATCAAATTTCCCCGTTACCCGTTGCCGTGTTTTATCTGGGAGATTAAAATAATGCTCAAGATAGCGTTCTTCAGAAACAAAGGTGTTACGAATGACTGTTTCTGTAGTACAATATTGCCGATTGGTTACAAGCAATTCTGCAAAGCGTCTAATAAGCCCTTGTAATCCCTGCCATACTTTGAGCAAGGCTTGTACTTGGCTACCATCCTTTTTAGCTGTTTCTTGTAGGTAAGAGTAAAATTTTTTTTCATAGAAGAGTTGTTGCATATTAGAAGCAACTTCCTCAATCTGCAACTGACTTGCATCCGGTTTCAATAAATCTTTAACCCGAGGTTCAGAAGTCATCAAACTCACAAAATCATCAGCTAACTGATGAAATGTGTTGCCAATGCCAACACCACTATCAGGTGATAAAAATAAGGTATTACCTCCAAAATGCTGATTCAAATAAAACAGGCGCGGACATTCAAAGGCAACTCTTATATTAGTAGCAGTGAAAGATTGACTTTTAGATTGTCCTGTAGACGTCTTCGAGCCATTAGACGGCATATCAATAATCTTATTTACACCATAGGAGTTAGATATTTCTAATAAGCGACGATGCACAGCTGCCAGATAGACTGTATCCATCGCAGCATAATGTAATTGCTTTTGGCTGAGGGGACGCTTTCCCCAGTCACTACCCTGTTCTTCTTTATCTACATCAGAGAAGTAGCAGAGTTCTACTGCTAGGGTTTTCAATTGTAAGTTGGTTACTTGCAAAACTTCTCGTGTAATTTTTCTAGCAAGCTTGAGGGTGCAAGTCACATTCTGTGCTAGTTGTCCTCCCAGATACTTTAAATCAAAGTTAGCGTTGTGGAAGACCTTTTCTATTTGAGGATTCACCATGACTTGATTTACAAAATATGCTGCTAGATCGGGTTTATCCAGTACATCGATAATGTAAGCCGATTCACCCGTCAAATCTGTCGATTCCGCTAGCACTTGAATTAAGGATAATCTCGGCTTGGATGTATTCCAATCAGCAATTTCTGTATCTAACCAAAGTGTTTTAGCTGAGGTGAATTTGGTAATTTTCGCTTGGATTTCGTGAGTGTCTGTAAGATATTGCATTTGCTGATTAAAAAAAATACACGAAGTCAACTAGTGACTAAGCAAATTAATTGATCTTGGACTTTAGCTTTAGGGTTGATGATTTGAACCTTTTGCTCTTGACATAGTTGTTGAATTAACTGGTGAATGTTTAATTGTTCGAGAGCAAGAAATTTCTTTTCAGTCTGAGCAATTAAAGTTGATACTCCCATGTAACCTTGTACTTTTACTAAACTAAATAAAAATTCTTTAACTACTTGCAAATCATGTTTCTCGTTATCATTAACTTTGTAATTATCTGGAATAATAACAATACCTAAATCTTGCAATAGAGTACACCTATGTAAAATATTAGACTTTCGGATTAAATCTTCCAGTTCTTGTACAGAAATGGTTTTACCCTTAACTACTAAATCATAGCCAAGAGCAGAATTTACTAAGCTCTCATATGTTGCTAAGTAATGAACAGAAGATAGTGTTGGTTTAAGATGACGATGATTTGTCAATGTAAATATTTGTCGATAGAGTTTATTTCCTGCAAGTGTTGGGTTACCTACACTTCCAATCCTAATTAAGTACATAGTTTGGCATAGATTCTGCTGAATTGCTCGTTGGCAAACATTCATTACATTGAAAAAAACATTCATATTTGAATCTTCTGTCCAAACGATACCCACTCGTTTCCGCGTTTTAGAGTGTTGATAACTCAAAGAATCACTAGCATGCCTTCCATTTAACAGTTTAGGTCTAATTTCCTGTACTTGTAATGCCTCCATAGTTGTTTGTAACATTTTAATGAGGTCTGTTGCAGCTACAAAAGATATTTTGCTAATTTTTGCCTGGACGTTATTATACTCATCTTGCCATATTAATTTTAATTCCGCTATTTTGTCATCAATTTCTTCTTGCGTAATTTTAGTTTCCTCGTCTTCTATCTGTATTTGCTTAGTAGTTAGTTTTTTATCATTAATTTCCGTTTCCTGTATTTTCACAGATTTTATTGTTAGTTTTATGCTATCTTTATATCTTTGATATTCCTGGCGTCCTAGTAATATTGCATTTCTAGGAATAGTTTTACCGCCAGGAAATTTTTGCTCTAACAAATTTCGAGTCAACGGAAAGATTGGAGAATTAGGCTTAGGATCGGCTTCTTCATGTAGTGATTTTAGGTGATAAACCCAAAGTGCTTCCACTTGTTCTAGCGAAATACGTTTTAACTGAATTAAGCGATGAATTCCAGCTTTATCAGCCTGTAGGATACGGTCGCCATGTCGCTTCCATGTATTTGTAACGACGCTAATTATCGCCAAAAAATTCTTTAGGCATTCACCGTGAATAGTGGTGTTTACATTGAAAAAAGGCTGTATATCAAGAAACCCGTCTGGTAACTGGGGCATACTATCTAAATTGTCAAAGCATAGAACAATTGGTTGAGTTTCTGTAGCAATCTTGCCAAAGTTAGCCAAAATATTTTTAGCTGCATCTTCTGTATCAATACATTGTCTAACTTTTAATGCTTGCATAGACTCTTCACTTAAATTATCTCCTCGCAACCACTCGCAAGCTGAAGGATACAGTTCTGGATCGGTCAGACCATGCAGTACTCCAAAAAAAATATCGGGATTATAGATACGTGCTTGCTTATAGGTATCCTTGAGGTGTGTAATAAACTTTTGCCGATCGCTTTGTAATAATTGCCAAATACTATCGTTAACAATTCTCTGTTTAAGATTGCGCTTAGTAAAGGCAGATAAACTTTTGAGCCACAATATTAACTGTGATTCTTGCTGCCCCTCTGGAATTTGGATTAAGCTATCAACGGTATAGCGCAAAATATGACGCCAGATATGACCGCTATCAGCCCAGTTGCAGAGAATATAAACAAAAAAGGCTTTGGGGTTAAGGGTACGTTTAAGCCGACCTAGTAAATAACTTTTGCCAGAACCAGAGTCACCCGCAAGCAGTACAGTCCGACTTCGATGATCTTTAGCTACTAGTTCAAGCAACCCTTCAATTTCAGCTATTGCCTCTTGATGAATAGAGTTAACTGTAACAGTTGACCCTTGCTTCTCTTCCCAGAAGTTAGAAGCTTTCAAATTTATAAGATCAAAAGGGTTAACCTCACGTCTGATAATATCGTCAATCAATGTCATATATAAACTCCGATAAAACTTGGAAAATAATTTCCAAGTCAAAAAATAAAGACTTTAATCAAGTGCTAATTAACAGTTATGAAGAACAGAGAACCACCAATATCTTGTGGAATTCCGGCATCAATTTGTTCTGATGTATAAGCGTTAGCTTCTTGCAAGGAACTTAACTCAATTTGGTCGTGTTCTTCCAAACGATACAGTGCCTTATCTAATTCATCTCGTGATAGCGGGGGTTGTAATTTTTGCCGTAAATGGAAGATGGGCAAATAATTATCAGTACCGAGTTCCCGATCCAACTTCTGGATAGTTCGTAAGATTTCCTCGTCAGTGACATTAATAATGGTTACAAGCGCTGCTTCTTCGTTGGTAGATACTGGTGTATTTACTGATTCCGGCTTACCGTGTAAAAATTTACGTATAAACCGCAGGTAATGATTCAGTAAATCCAAGCTGATGGTCGCGGCTCCCTTGGGGCTGTAATCTTCCCGCAAATACTCAATTCCGCGTTCGGTTAGCCATACCTCAGCTTTAGCCTTTTTTATTTTGCTTTCAATTTCAATCAGCCCCTTCTCATGAAAGCGTTGCAAGATTGCGTCTCGCTCTTCTGACTTCAGAGATTTGACACTGATTTTGCTGGGTGTGATTTTTCCAGAAGCCTTGCCTATGCTTTTCAGTACCTTTAATTCATTAGATGTCAATGGTAACGCATCTGTCTCGGTTGTGAGGAGGGCAGCACCAGGGGGTAGGATTTTAACAGACGCAATTTCACGGGAAAAATCTACTAATTCGCGATCGCCTAAACTTTGACAAATTTTATCCTTACCTTTGAAAGAGTTAAACGCATTAGCACTCAGACTTGAGCGGTAATTGGGAAATCCCAATAACTTCAGTAGGAACTTTAACTCATTGGTATCCATAGGAATCTTCTTCCCTGTATTTGAATCAGCACTACTCTAGCTTAAGAAGCAATAATTTACACCCTACCTTGACTCATATCTTGCGCCACTCAAATCTTGTACTTCGTCACCCTGTGTAAGGGTGGGGTACAGGAATAAAAGGAATGCAACCCCCATGAGTAGATAGTAATTCACGCTTCATGGGCTTAGCTTGTTCAGGCTAAAAACAGTTATCTACAGGAACTATCTTTTACATAAATCAAATTTAGTAAAAAATTATACGCTTTTTTTAAGCATAATTTCCGTGTTAGAAAAAGACAAGTACAGTCATAATGAATCAAATATCAAGTTTAAATAATGATTATACTTTTTGAGAGGTAAAATAGATTGGCTTTTAATCCCGAGCTTTGCCGTAACGAAAGCGAAGTTGAAAGCAAGCTCATAGTTCAGTATCTGTTACCACAGCTTGGGTATACTCCGGACACCTGGCATCAAGAAGTCGCTGTTGGCAGTATTCGTTTGGACTTTTTAGCCTTTGCTGCACAAGTTATCCCCTTTGTCTTAGATGCTAATTCTCCCTTAAGTGTTGTGATGGAAGCAAAGCACCCCAAGGAGAACCTAAATCATCATGTTCCGCGACTTAGGCATTATTTAACAATGTTAAATGCGCCATATGGACTATTAACTAATGGCAAAGAAATCAGAATTTATCATCAAATTGAAAACTCTATTGAATTAATATTTCAGTGTTTTGGCAAAGACATTAATACTAAGATAAACCAAATCCAAGATTTAATTGGCAGAGATAGCTTAAAAGCAAAACATTTTCCAGAGAAAATAGACAATACAACTCCTCAAAGTAATCAAATACAAATATCTAATCTAAATTTTGCATCTAAGAGGCAAGATACAATGAAAACAATTGCTATTTATCATAATAAAGGTGGTGTAGGTAAAACTACCGTTGCAGTCAACTTGGCAGCTACCTTTAGAAAAAGAGGTAAAAGAGTTCTTTTGGTGGATATAGATTCTCAAGCAAATTCTACTTTTGCCACAGGATTAATTAAATTTCAATTTGAAGAAGATGACGATTTGAGAGAACAAAATGTTTATCATTTGTTAGAAACAGGAGATTTTAATTTTATCCCAGATATTGTTCGTAAATCTCAGTATTTCAACAATCCAGAAATAGACGTTATTCCTTCACATATTACTTTAATTGAAAAGCAAGACAAACTAAATAAAATACTTGCTAGTAGGAGTAGATTAGTTACTAAATTAAAACGAGTGGAAGAAAATTACGATATTGTAATTATTGATACTCCACCGTCAAGAGATTTATATGCTGAAGTCGCATTGATTGCTGCTGATTATCTGATAATTCCTTCTGATTTAAAACCATTTGCAAACCAAGGTTTACCAACTGTACTTGATTGCGACGATACACTTTGAGTTTTTCATGCAAATCATAGGAAGCACTAGAAGCAGCAATTTCTACAATTAATTCTGGCGCACCTTCAACATAATCATCCCGATCGAGGCTTGATTGTCCGTCTGTTTCAATCCTTAATAAAGCATCCGGTTGTGGTTCGTTATCAGCATCAAGGCGAACAGTTGTGTTATCGAGGGCTTCCACTCCTAGGGTAGCTGCTTCATAAGTGCCTAACCAAGTCATAATGCGAGCATGGGGTTTGCCGTGTTGTTTTGCTCTTGCAGGGGAAGCCACGTAAACAACTCCTTCAATTAATTCGGCTTTTTTCAGATTCGCCATAGCATGGTAACGCCGTTCAAACTCAATACGGGTGAGGTTGTCCCCATTTTCTAAGGGCGGAATTGTTAAAAGAGGAAATTTTTTTTTAGCAGATATTGTCATTTTTTTCATTTTGTGAATTACCGATATTCCCCATTTTAGCAAGAGTTAAAGGTTGAGAGATTTTATTTGGAGCTAAATTCCAGCAAATAAAGTCGCAAGTGTCCACGTTGAAAAAAGTCCCTTCTATTGACTTGATAGTAAGTGTTGGGATGTCAAGCTGAAATTCTTCAACCCTGAGTCAAAAATTCCAATTATTCATGCTTGAGGTAATAATAAATTAGGATTTGTCAACAATGTATCTCAGGAAGACATAACTACTTCCAACTTAACTTCAACAGAATCAATCACCCCTCAAACCTCGCCAGAAAAAAGGGATGCTTTCGTCTTTGCCCCACTATTCATCCCCACTACGAAAGACGGTGGGGAATCCCGTGGAATTAGTTAAAATTTGATAAGCGTAATTAAAATCTTCGATTGTAATGCAAATATTATTGGGATCGGTCATTCCTTGAGAACGATAACGGCGAATAGATTCCACTGCAGCCCTATCGCCCAGTAATGATAAGTCTGCACCATTCCAGCCTTCTGTGATTTCTGCCCAATAAGCTAAGTCTACATTTTGTAAAGGACGGTCTTGGTTGTGAACTTGCAAAATTGCCAAACGGCTTTCCTGATTTGGTAAGTCTACTTTTAACTGTAAATCCAAGCGTCCAGACCTAAGTAAAGCTGGATCGATGGCATCGGGACGGTTGGTAGCAGCAATTAACAAGATGGTAGCACCTGTCTGCAAGCCATCTAGTTCTGTCAGCAATTGTCCCACAACGCGATCGCTCACTCCTGAATCGCCTGTATAACTTCCCCGAATTGGTGCTAGGGTATCGATTTCGTCGATAAAGATAACGCACGGTGCTGCAAGTCTTGCTTTGGTAAATAATTCTCGAACTGCTTGTTCGCTTGCACCTACCCACTTACTCAGTAATTCCGGACCGTTGACGCAGATAAAATTTGCTCTAGCTTGGGAAGCCACTGCTTTTGCTAACAAAGTTTTGCCGGTTCCGGGTGGTCCCCAAAGTAAAATACCTTTGGGTGCTTTAGCTTTGGTTTTTAAATACAATTCTGGATGTAGCAGTGCGCCTTCTACAGCTTCGCGCAAGGTTTGTTTGATGTTCTCCAGCCCGCCAATTTCTTCCCAGGAAATATTGGGAGATTCCACTTCCACCGCACGTAACACGGCGGGTTTAATTTCTTTGATAGCTGCTAGAAAATCTAATTGATTGACAGTCATGGAATCTGGAATTTCCTCGTCCACAGATGGGACGTAACGGCGCAAAGCATTGTAAGCAGATTTTTGACATAAAGCTTTTAAATCTGCACCTACAAATCCGACAGTCAGATCTGCGATCGCTTCTAAGTTTACCGTCTCATCTAGGGGCATTGAGCGAGTTAATATTGCTAATATTTCCAAACGTCCCTGACGGTCTGGGACTCGAAATTGTATTTCGCGATCGAATCTTCCAGGGCGGCGCAAAGCTGGGTCAAGATGGTCGGGACGGTTTGTTGCAGCTAGTACAATAACCCCTTTAGTTTGGGCGAAGCCATCCATCAAGCTGAGAAGTTGGGCGACCAGACGTTTTTCTACTTCTCCTTCTACTTTGCTGCGGTCTGGGGCGAGACTGTCAATTTCATCTATAAAAACTATACAAGGAGCATTTTTAGCAGCTTTTTCAAATAGCGATCGCAATCTTTGTTCTGCTTCCCCATAATATTTACCTATAACTTCCGGTCCTACTATAGCAATATAGTTGACACCCAATTCTTCCGCAAGAGCGCGAGCGGTAAGTGTTTTCCCCGTACCGGGAGGACCAACTAGAAGAACACCCCGTGTAGGTTCGAGTCCGAGTTTGGCTAAAACTTCTGGGCGTTTTAGAGGGAGGGCGATTAATTCTTTCAGTTCTTGGAGAACTTGTCCGAGTCCACCGACATCTTTAAGGGAATAATTTGTAGCGTTTTCTGGTGGTGTGACTGTGTCTGGTGCAGGAGTACTGGCGGGTGGTTGGGTGCGAACTCGACTGGTTCCTATATCGGTACGCGGAATACTACCAGCACGGGGAATATTGCTCAAAGAACGAGTGCTAACTTGCACGTCGGCTTTGATTTCTCCGTTTTGAATTTTTTCTTCTATGGTTTTTGCTAGTTCTAATAAATCTTCAAAGCCTTTGAAAAAATTGCTCATCCCATGACTCTCTATTTAGAACTTGTTGGAAAGCCCCTAACATAACTAATATTAATCAATACGGTACAGATACTTCAAGCCCGGATACACTAGGATATCTCCGGACATAGCGTACTAGAAACCGAAACTCCTAGCACGGCAATATCTCGCAATGCTTTGAAGAAAATCCCCAAAGCGCCGTTCCAATCTCTTGTAAGTCTGGGCGAACAACCGTTCGCCCCTACTGAAAAATGCTGTATTATGGTTGGATAGTTTTACATATCAATTGCACAACAATTACAATCGTTCCTTCAAAATAAAAGACTAGCTGCTGTTTTAATTCTGTCTAAAGGTTCTACAGAACGCGGTAGAATAGGCAAGCGAATAATCTTTTGTTTGCTAAATAAATTTTTCTCTATCTCAACATCTGAGTTATAGCGATTATGCACAATATAACGCTGAGGAACGCCCATCTTTGCTAAAGAATCGGTTAAGCGTATTTGTTCGGCGATAATGGCTGCTTCTGCTTGAATGACACCAATAAATTCTGTATGCTTTGGGTCTTGGAGTTTTTTCTGGGCTTGCACAACTTGTTGGCGTAATTTTCGCAGTCGTCCCATAAAATCAACTCGACCTAAAACACTTTGATATTTCATCCATAATTTAAATATCCATGCCAACCAATCCGCCAGTGCAGAAGGCATTTCTAAAAAGCGCAGTAAATGACCTGTAGGGGCTGTGTCTAAAATAATTAAATCTTGTTGTTTGCGGTCTAATAAATCCATAATAGTGATGAGGGATAGCATTTCATCAATACCAGGTAAAGCTTGTGCTACAAGTTGTCGCCATGCTTCAGGAGTATAAACAATCTTAATTGCTCCTGGTTCATTTGCTTCACCACTCATCATTGCAGCCAATTCCCAAAGGTAGTCATTGCGAAACTGTTCTAATACGATTTTGGCATCAATTTCTTGACCGCTTAAATTAGACGTTAATTGGGTAGCCTCGTGTCCTAATTTTTTACCAAAAGCATCTCCTAAGGAATGAGCGGGGTCGATAGAAATGAGACGAATATTTTTATCGGGATATCGATTTGCTAATTCCCACCCAATAGCTGCTGCTACAGTAGTTTTCCCGACTCCACCTTTACCACCAATAAGGATGAGTTGTCTACCTTCGATAATGAAGTCACTAAAATTAGGTGGGATTTTGACAGGTAATTGTATAGTCGGTGCGGGGATAAGAGCAACAGTATCAATTTCTGTGATTTGGCTAATGAGATTATCTAGTGCTATACTTCCAAGGGGTTCATTTACAAGTTGCGGTACAGTAAATACAGGTTGTTTTCCTGATAAATTAAGGAATTTTGCTAATAAATTTTGTTGCTCGCTGTAGCGGTCTAAATCAGAATTGGTATCTGTTAAGATTTTATTAACGAACAAGCCACCACAGGTTATATCCAGTTCTTGTAAGTTATCTAGAAATCTTTCTGTCTCTAAAAAACTCATTGGTTCTGCGATCGCAACTACCAAGCAAGCAGTAAAATTTACATCCTGCAGTAACCGTTTGCCTTCAGCTAATTCGGATTTCATTTTAACTAAAAAATCATCAACTTCATCAGGTGTATAACGTCCCGTGAAAGTTTTGGCTATAGCTCGATGTTTTTCTTGAAATAATTCTAATGAATTTAAGACTACATCTAAAAAATCTTTGATACCTAATAAATTTAAAGTATGCCCTGAAGGAGCCATATCTACTACAATGCGATCGACAGTTTTTTCTGCTAGCAGCCGTTGAATTTCTAGCAAACCCATCACTTCATCGATACCAGGCCAACTTAAATCCCAAACAGGTGTTAAATCCTCCCCTTCGACAAAACTTCCTCTTTCAACTAACAGTTCTAAATAATGACCGTATTTTGCCTTAAATTCTAATAATAATTGTTTGGCATCCAATGCTTGAACGCTTAAATTAGGTAAATCGGGCAAAGGGGAAGCTTGCTCTACAACTTTCATTTGCAATACGTCCCCTAAAGAATGGGCTGGATCTGTGGAAATTAGCAATATACTTTCATTAGGAAATAACATAGCCCAGCGACGAGCAAAAGCACAAGCCAGCGTGGTTTTACCCACTCCACCTTTCCCGCTAAACATGGTTAAGTGCAGCGAGTCATATTGATGAATACTATCAATGACTTGGGAATTTGAGTTCATGTGTATAATTTTAATCATTCAATAAAATGATAAGGAGGTAGTGGTTCCCCTAATTGTAATTCCCAACTGGGACACGCTTCTTGCCAAGCCAAAAATTGTTCTGTTAGTAAAGGTTCATCTTGACTCCTTACTAAAAGATAAATTCGTGGTTCTTTATCTTCCTGTTGAACAATCTTAGACTCATAAATTTGACCGATTGTCTGAACTATATTTTCCCACTCTGTTGTTTGGGTAACATAAAAGTTTTGCTGTGTTTGATAGCGTTGCTTTTTGGCTAAAAAATACTGTCTTCCTCCCGATGGTGTTGGTGTGGTTGTTTCATCTAAAGTACGAGGAGTGAATTTTAAGATATATTCACTTTTCCCATTTATTTGGTTTAATTTTTCTAGATATTTTTCTGCATGGGATTCTAGATAAGTTAATAAGTTATCTTGTGAAGCAAAGGAAGTACCAAACCGTAAGGGTAAAACTGTTGTTTGGCGAAAGACTTCACAAATTACGCGATCGTGTGATAAAACTGCTTTGATTAAGCTTTCGTCGTTATTTTGCAATGATTCTAAAGATATATCTGGTTCTACTAAAGCAGAAAGACCAGATTTGTTAATTAAGATTACACTATTGCCAATACCTATAGGTAATTTTAGGTCAGCAGTTGGTGTTTTTAAAAAGGCATAAACGTAAAGGTTATATAGTTGCACGCTCAATATTAAAGTTTAATAATTTAATTTTTGTTGAAAATTAATAAGTAAGTGAGCGGGAATAAACAGAATTACATTACAAAATGTAAATGTATGTGAAGCCCTTACCAATGACTAATGACAAATGACTAAGGACGACCCTCACCAATTACGTTTTTTCTTACCAACTTACTTACATTTTTACATTTATTTCTTCTACTTTCTGCCCTCTACCTTTCTTTAGTAACCGTGTATAATACAATCTATCATTCTAAAATACCTTATTATGAAAAGTCTTCACCATCGGGGATTAAATAGACCTAAGATCAGTACAATGCCTCGCTTGAAATCTGAAACATCCGAGCAACTAAAGCTGTACAAAATGGTATCAGATCGGCAGCGTATTCAGCAAGAACTGAAATTCATGGCTGAACGTATGGAACAATTAAAACAGCAGCTGAGTGATTTAGATACTCAGATACAAGAAACCGAGCAATCCATCCAAAATTTGCGTCAATCACCTTCCAGTCAGTCTCAAACTACACGGGTTATTCCGACTCGCAAGATAACTAATGACAACCCCTCTCAAAGCAGTCATAAGGCTTACGAGTCGAATGGTTTTGAAACTTTCTACCTAGATATTTAATTTACATCGCAGCTTCTGCTGCGTCTTCTTCCATTGCTTGAATTTGCAGCAAAAGTTCCTCTTCTTGAATTTCAAACTCTTCTTCAGATATTTCTCCAATATCAAACGCCAGTTGCAAAGCTAACAAGCGTTTGTGTAAATTCTCTTTTTCATCTAATTCAGCACTAGCACGCTCTAAAAGTTGTTCTCCTATCCAGGTTATACCTTCAAGGGGACCCATGACAGGAAATAATAAGAGTTTCAAAAACATAACTTTAGTTACACTGAAGAAAGTTGGGCAAATGTATAAGGTGCAGTAAAATTGTTATAGCGGATTCGCAGGCGATCGCTAAATTTTTGGTCAATCAGCTCTACCTTTTCACTAAACAGGCTTTCACTGTCCCAAGGAATTAAATAAGCTGCATTATAAATCATTTCCTCCGTCATCGTATCATTTTCTACGACTTCTTCTGCCAAACCATTTAATTCATCTTCAAAAGTTTGGATAATCGCTTCTTTACGAGCTTCCAAACCCTGCTCAATCATTTGACCAATTTCGATGACTTCTTCCATTTTCAAATTTTTACCTTCCATTGCATTGCGTTTTTCTCGCAATTCTGGATTTGACTTTAGCAATGCTTGAATTTCTTCCTGGCTGTTCCACAGAACTTTGACGCTGACTTCCCGCCGTCCATCTAATTTTTGAAACAACGCCTCTAGTTTTTCCTTATGAGGACTCAGCAACTGTTCGTTAACTGTGTTCCAAGTTTTCACAACCAATCCAAAACGTAGGGGTAAATGGGTACGAAACCCCTGATGCATTGCTTCTTCTAAAACTTTTTCATGACATAACAAATTCTTTCGGGAAGCAAGATACTTTTGTTGTTTGGCTTCTGAATATAAAAAGTTAAACCCGTCTATAGAATAGTTATGAACTATTTGTTTATCTAGTCCTTCTAGAATCACACTATCAGAGATAGCTTCTGGAAAAATGCCGTAAAGATAAAGCCCTGAAGTCATGAATGTTTCCTAAGTCTATTTCTAAATTTCCTGAAAAAAGCCAGAAGGCAGAAGTAAAGATTGTAAATTTTGATATTTATGGTATTACCTGTTCCCTGTTCCCTCTTAAAAAATTAAATAGGTTTTGATGTCAAAACTAACCGTAACTTTGCGTGAATTAAATTTAAATTAGCTAAACCTAAATCTACCTCCCCGTGTAATACTATACCAATATTCAAAAGTCTGTCGAGCAATTCCAAAATAGAAGGATTTTGGCTGGGTTCCCCTGGATAGTAAGTCCCTGGTGCAGGTAGAAGAGTACCAAGTTCTCCCAAATCTACATTTAAATCTTCTGGTTCTATTTCAAAAATTTTGCACAAGTGTAATACTTGTTCTTCTAGTTTTTGTAAACTTTCTGCTGCTTGGTCTAGCTGTGAATCGCTGAGAAGTTGTTCATCCATCCGACGAATCACTTGTGCTTCCATTAACTGGCGAATGAGTTCCAGCACCGTTAACAATAAAGAAGCTAAACCTGCTTTACTATTCAGTTTGTGAACATTAGGAATTGTTTCAACCGAACTGTCTGACGATTTGCCAACTAATGTCATATGATTGCTAATTTAACTTTTTAGCTTAAAAACACTGCTTGTCTTTAACTAATTTTCTTAAATCAAAGTACAAAAATTTTATCTACAAATCTTCCCCTTCCTCTTGTCTCGGTACGCTTGTCCCAAAATCTACCTGACTCATAGCTAAAGCCTTAAGCGATCGCATTTCTGCTTCTAAGCTTTGCAGTCTATCTTGAAGTTGGCGATTTTCCTCAATTAAAGTCTGAGTTTTTCCACTGAGGTGGGGATCGCCTTCCCACCAATTTATTCCCATTTCTTTTGCTTTATCTACCGAAGAAATTAACAGGCGAATTCGGATATGTAACAACTCGGTAGAGGCGATAGAAACAGAAATATCACCTGCTATTACAATCCCCTTGTCTAAAATCCGTTCTAGAATATCTGCCAGAGTCGAACCTTGAGTAGAGGTGTTAATTGTTCGACTGGAGTTAGCTTTAGAACTAGATGGTATTGGTGTTGATGTCACGGTTTAATTAGCTCTTAAGTAATGGACAAAATAGTTTCCTCTATCAACAAAAATCTCCACAACGAATTCACAAAAAATTTATAGCTTAACTCGTATCAATTGTCACTATTTTCATAATTTTAGTCAAATTAATTTTTGTTACTAATTTATATATTTATTTAAATTTAGCTAAAAAAATAATATATATCTACATATAGCTATTTTTCAAGCTAACGTATCAACTCACGTGAAGAGTTAAGAAAGCCGTTGTGAATAAACAAAAATACGTTACAAAATGTAAATACATCTGAAACCCTTACTAATGACAAATGACTAAGGACGGTTCTTACCAGTTACGTTTTTTCTTACCGGCTTACTTATACTGATTTTTTGGTATTCTCCAAATTATTAACTTTATTTTAAAGTTTTTGCGTGTAGATCGGTGTATATTTATTCCAAATAAATCTATTGAGATTAAATCCTCTCCTCTAAATTAGGGATTGGCAGCTAATTACAATAGACTGTTTACATTTGTTTAAATTGATTTAAAAACTGCAAATATTTTTTAAATTAATCCATTATTTGGATTAATATAGAATTTTCTTTTAAGAGTAATTAGGTTAAGCTATTGTGTTGACCGATTACAGAATTTTTATTCCCAAAACGCAGCTTCAACTCTCTCGAAACTAATTGTCCAATTTGCCTAAACCTGCTAGCAATTGCTAGGCAATTCAGGTTTATAAATTCTTTTCAAAATTTTGCAGGAATTCCCTTGGGAATAGGAGTGAACCATATCATGCTAAATCCACAGATCGATTGCTTGCCCTATGTTCTTAAATTTAACGGACAAGACGACCATATTGTTTTGTCCAAAATGAATATAGATTATTCCCAAGGGTTTACGATAGAAGCGTGGGTTTATTACAACAGCTTTAAGTTTTGGTCGCGGATTGTTGACTTTGGTAATGGTGTAGACAAACACAATATCGTATTTGCAAATGTCGCTAAAACAAATACCCTTACCTTACAGATAAAAACCACAGTTTACGAAAGAATTACAGCTAATAACGCCCTCGAAACTGGGAACTGGATGCATTTAGCCGCAACAATTGATAGTGCTGGTAAGGGCAAACTCTTTAAAAATGGTGTAGAAATTCAATCCGGAAAAATAGATCTTCCTGGAAACCTTAACCGAAGCCTGAATTACATCGGTCGGAGTAACTGGACACACGATGGTTATTTTGACGGACGGATGGCAGAAGTACGTCTTTGGAACCATGCACGTTCAGTGGAAGAACTGCAACAAGACTTACACCGTCGTTTAGAAGGTAACGAAACTGGATTAGTGGGATATTGGCCTCTAAATGAAGGAACTGGGGATATTGTAAGTCATAATGGCAAAATTATCGGTGGTATTTGGCATCAACAACTCTATTTTCCCACAGGCGATCGCACCCATAACCTACAACCTGTTCTTTCTTTTCGCGGGCTGAGTCAGTATATAGAAATTAAAGACCCTTTTGCCGACGATCGCGAATTTACTATCTCCTTGTGGGTGAAACCTTCCATCCTCAATGATGGCAATAACTACGGCATTATTGGCAGTGCTACAGCAGAAAATCAGTATAACAAACCAGCCTTATGGTTAACCGCAGATAAATCAGGGCTAGCTTATGACTCTTACGACTCCACCGGTCAGCGCTATCACGAACAATTAGATAACTTTTTTGCCGTCAAAAATCAATGGGTTCATATTACCTGGGTAAAACAAGGGACGGAGTATAAATTTTATCGCGATGGGAAGTTATTTGCCACCAAACCCGCTCCAAATAGCATTTATACTAACAGAAATACGACCTATTGGATTGGACGTAATGACAATTTTTGGTGGGGTCAAATTGCTGCCTTATCAATCTGGAATTACCCCCGCACTGAAGATGAAGTAAAAACCAGTCTATATCAAAAATTAACAGGCAAAGAATCGGGGTTAGTAGGTTATTGGTCTTTAGATGAGGGAACGGGTGACACCCTGGCTAATAAAGTCATTAGTAAAGATGGAACTATTGTTGGTGCAACTTGGGCAGAAGCACAATTAACACTATCTCAGTCTCAAACCAATCAACCGACAACTCAAACTGTTCTAAACTTTAACGGAGAGAGTAATTATATTAATTGTGGCGATCGCATCAATTTAGCCAACACCAGTTTTACCATAGAATTTTGGGCAAAGCGAAATTCCACAAAAGCTTGGGCAGTTATTATCGAGCAGGGAAAGAGAAGCCAAAACCAAGAATTGCATATAGGCTTTCGAGATAACGATATGTTCACCTTAGCTTTTTATGGAGATGATTTAAATACCAAAAAAACTGTGACAGATACTGAATGGCATCACTGGGCTTGTGTCTATGATGCTAGCAGTAAACAGCAAACCATTTATCGAGATAGCGAAAAACTTCTTGAGAGAACGGCTAAAGACGACTATAAAGGCACGGGAACTTTATATATTGGTGTTGTAGAGGGTAAAGAGTCATTTTTTTCCGGTCAATTGACAGAAGTGCGAATTTGGAAAAAACCCCGTACTGCTGAAGACATTAAAGCCGATATGTCCCGCCGTTTAACCGGCAATGAATTGGGATTAATGGCATATTGGCCGTTAAATGAAGGAAAAGGTAATATCGCCAATGACAAAATGAATATTACCAACCAAGCAACCATTTATGGAGCAGCTTGGCTAAAGGAAGCCACTATCATTAAAGCAGTTAACGCTACACCTTCTTTGTCTAGTGTACTGTCATTTGATGGCGTAGATGATTTTGTCGAAGTACCTTATGCAGCCTCTCTCAATCCCAGTCAGTTTACCTTATTGTGTTGGGTAAAAGTAGAAAAAGGACAGGGAACTTGGCGTTCTGTAATTACCTCACGAGACGATACTTTAACCAAAGGATATATTCTCTACGCAGGAGATAATAATAGATGGCAATTTTGGTTAGGACCCAGTACTCAAGGCACTTGGATTATTGTCAATGGTTCAGACGTAGTTTTAAATACCTGGGTATTAGTAGCAGCCACCTATGATGGCAGTAGAGCAAAACTGTATATTAATGGAGAATTAGTAGGGGAAACAGTAGCTAATTATGGAGTCAATACAGCACGCCCCTTGCGAATAGCTGCTGGTGCAACTGAAGGAAATCAAAAATACTTTTTCCCCGGACAAATTGCGGAGATTCAACTTTGGAATAAAGTTTGTGCTCTCGAAGAAATCCAAAAGAATAGTCAGGGTTCTCTTGTTGGTAATGAATTGGGTTTAGTCGCTTATTGGTCTTTTAATGAAGGGAAAGGAAATAAGGTTTCTGACAAAACTAGCTATGGGAACCACGGTCAAATTACAGGTGCAACATGGGAAGTGAAAAAAAGAGGCTCGACAGATGAATCTCTAGCATTAAAATCTGTTCTAAGTTTTCAACCTGACTTTGTAGAAATTCAAGAGCCATTTGATAACAACAAAGAATTTACTATTTCCTTATGGGTGAAGCCACAAGTCATCAATGATGGCAAATGGTATGGTTTTCTTGGGAAAGATGACAATCAATCCTGCAAACCCAGTTTGTGCTTATCTCCAAATAATTCAGCCTTGGCTTATGACTCCTACGACACGACAGGAAAACGCTATGGAGAACTCTTGGATAACTTTTTTACAGAGAAAATTCAATGGGTGCATATTACCTGGGTAAAACGGGGAACAGAGTATAAATTTTACCGCAACGGACAATTATTGGCTACTAAACCAGCACCAGAAACATTTTACACGAACAAAGAAACGGGTTATTGTTTTGGACTAGCTGAGAATTTCTGGGTAGGCGAAATGACTGAAGTCAGTATTTGGAACATTGCTCGCTCGGATACCGATATTAAAAATAGTATGGGCGATCGCTTAACAGGTAAAGAATCAGGATTAGTTGGTTATTGGTCTTTGAATGAAGGTTCTAGTAATACAGTTAAAGATGGCACTAGCCGCAATAATCATGGCAAAATTACAGGAGCAATTTGGGATTGGCAAGTCTTCTTTTCCAATGAAAAACTAACTTCACCTAAACTATCTACCCACGAACAAAAAAACATTGACCTGGCTTATAAACTAGGGGAACTAGAACAAAAGAACACCGAACAAGATAAACAAATATCTGAACTTAAGCAAAAAAATGCTGAACTTGATAAGAAAATTTCTGAATCAGAACAAAGGTACTCGGAACAAGCTAAACAATTATCAGAAGTCAAGCAAAAAAATCTTGAGCAAGATAAAAAAATCGCTGAGTCAGAACAAAAGAATGACGAACAGGATAAACAATTATCGGAGCTTAAGCAAAAAAATCTTGAGCAAGATAAAAAAAATGCTGAATTAGAACAAAGGAACACCGAACAAATTAAACAAATAGCCGCACTCGCTCAAAAAGTTGCTGAGTTAGAACAAAAGAACTTGGAACAGGAGACACAACTATCGGAAGTCAAGCAAAAGAACTCTGAGTTAGAACATAAAAATACTGAATTGACACAGCAACTTTCTGAATTATCACCAAAAGTTGTTGTCATAGATTCAAAAACAGCCATTCCTCAGAATGAGTGGCAGCAATTACAAAAGTTGCAACCTGCGGATTTAAAGAGCGAATCATACTTTGGCGAAGAAACAGCATTTAGTGGAGAATGGGCGATTGCAGGCGCACGGAAAGCCGATAGAGCCGATGTTGAAGATGCTGGGGTTGCCTATGTTTTCCAGTTGCAAAACAAGATATGGGTACAAAAACAACGACTCCAGCCTAATGATACCTGTATCGGCGATCGCTTTGGTAGTGCTGTCGCGATCGGTTCCCAATGGGCAATTATCGGCGCACGCAAAGCAGATTCTGGAATTATTAAAGATGCTGGTGCTGCATACGTTTACCAATTAGTAGGTGGCATGTGGCAACAAAAGCAGAAACTGCAACCCCTAGATTTGAACGTTAACAGTTCCTTTGGTAAGGGAATTGCTATTCATGGAAACTGGGCAATCATCGGCGCATCTCATGCCAAAGCAACTAGTATTCAAGATGCTGGCGCAGCTTATGTTTTCCATCTAGAAAACGGGGTATGGCAGCAAAAACAAAAACTACAACCACAAGATTTAAGTTTTAATCAATGCTTTGGTAACGTTATTGCCATGACAGGAGAATGGGCAATCATCGGTGGCGGAGATCGCTATAGTTCCGCCAGCGTCAAACGCCCTGGAGGAGCCTATCTCTACCACCTAGAAGACGGTGTATGGCGGCAAAAACAGAAACTGCAATCGCCTCAGCCAGGAATTCATGATTTATTTGGCTATTCCGTTGCTATATCTGGAGAATATGCCTTAGTGGGAGCCGTCAACACTCCTGTTGCCAATATCTCAGGTAGTGGCAGCGTTTACACCTACAAATTAATAGAAGGAGTTTGGCAACCACAACAAACACTGCAACCATCCCAACCTAAATATTGTGCCTTCTTTGGGGCAACAGTTGCGATCGCCAATGACATAGCTGTTATTGGTTCAACCCGCGCCGATTCCTCCAAACTCAAAGCCACCGGTGATGCTCATATTTTCAAACTAGAAAAAGGAGTATGGCAGCTTCAAGAAAAACTCCAACCCACTGACTTACACTACGAAAGCTACTTTGGTTTTTCTACCCCAACAGATAGGGAATGGATTTTTACAACTGCTGCTTGGGCAAATACTCCAACAGCGAAACGAGCGGGTGCTGTTTATGTCTTCGCATCTCGGTAATTCCTTCAATCACTTGTTCACCCATCACCAGACAGCTATATGCTAAACACCCAGATTAATTACTTACCCTACGTCCTTAAGTTTAATGGACAAAGCGATCGCATCATCTTACCCGAACTCAGTATTAACTATTCCCAGGGTTTAACAGTAGAAGCTTGGATATATTACAACAGCTTTACATCTGGAGCATCGATTGTTGATTTCAGCAATGGCGCTCTTAACAATAGCATTATCTTTGCCAATCTAGAAGCTACCGATAGTTTAGTTTTACAAATTAACCATCAACAAATTCTTGCCGAAAAAGCCTTAGAAACAGGTAAATGGATGCATCTTGCAGCCACAGTGGATGCAGCGGGAAATGTCAAAATTTACAAGAACAGCCAAGAAATTCAATCGGGAAAAATCCAACTCCCAGAAAGCGTTAACCGGGCTCAAAATTTCATCGGCAACAGTCACTATTCAGAAGATGGGTATTTTAACGGACGGCTGTCAGAAGTGCGTTTGTGGAAACACGCACGTTTGCCAGAAGAACTGCAAAGAGATATGCACCGCCGTCTGGAAGGCAATGAAACGGGGCTTGTTGGTTATTGGCCTTTGAACGAAGGAAGCGGCTGTACAGCAAGCCAGGATGGACAAATTAAAGGTGCAACTTGGCATCAACAAATCTTTTTTCCTATTGCCAGCCCTTTAAGTTATCCCCAGCCCGTTCTCTCTTTTCACGGACAAAATGATTATATAGAAATTAAAGACCCGTTTGCCAACAACAAAGAATTTACTATTTCCTTGTGGGTTAAACCCAGCGTACTCAATGATGGTTGGCATGGGTTGATAGGTAAGCAAGGCGATCAATATCGCAAACCTGGGTTGTGGTTATCTCCCAGTAATTCAGGGTTGTCTTATGACTCTTACGACTTAAATGGTAAGCGTTATGGTGAAACATTAAATCACTTTTTTGAAGTTAAAAACGAATGGATACATATTACTTGGGTAAAACAAGCAACAGAATACAGGTTTTATCGTAACGGCGAACTGTTTGCTACTTACCCCGCACCCGAATTCTTTTACACCAACAAGCATACCAGTTATTGGATAGGTCGAGTTGATAATTTTTGGTGGGGTGAGATTGCAGAAGTTTCTATCTGGAGTTCTCCTCGGACGCAAGCGGAAATTAAAGCGAGTAGATATGAACATTTAGTAGGAAACGAATCGGGATTGGTGGGTTATTGGCCTTTAAATGAAGGTATCGGTCAGACAGTAAGCGATCGCACCAGTCGAGGCAATTATGGTACAATAGTTGGAGCCAATTGGCAGCAAGAAGACTCCATAAAAGCTTTTGAACAAAAGGCAAATTTTATAGAATATGCTCTAGAGTTTGATGGGGTAGATGATTATATAGAACTATTTCCAGAAAGTATTCCCTCAGGTAATGAAATTACTGTTACCTTTTGGGCTAAAGGTGGAAGCCGCTTGCCAAAAAATGCTACTGTTATTGAAGCGATCGCAGAAGACCATCAAAGAGTTTTAAGTATCCAAGTTCCCAATGTTGATGGGATGGTTTATTTTGATTGTGGCTGCGATATTACCCAACCCGATGAAAATTACGATTGCATAGAAAAAGCAGCCCAACTTTATGAATATCAAGGCGAATGGACTCACTGGGCATTCGTCAAGAATGTCACAGAAGGAGTAATGAAAATTTACCGTAACGGGCTTCTCTGGCACAGTGGTAAGGAAAAAAGAAAATCTCTGCCCAGAACAAGAGTTGCCAATATAGGAAGATTAGCCCGTGCTGCTTCCGCTCATTATCACGGTAATCTAGCTGAACTCGCTATTTGGAATCAAACCAAAACCTCAGAGGAAATTCAAGCAACTATCGGTAAACCCCTCAATGGTAACGAACCTAATTTAGTAGCTTATTGGCCTTTACAAGATGGCTGCGGCGATTTAGCAACTAATAAAGTAAGTCAGCAGAATTATGGTAAGATTAAAGGTGCTAAATGGCAGCAAAAAATTGTTAACAATCTAGCCTTACATTTGCCATCTAGTTTAAACTTCCAAAGGGTTGATAAACATATCGAAATCAAAGACCCCTTTGAGAACGATAAAGAATTTACAATTTCTTTGTGGGTTAAACCGTCCTTACTAAACGACGGAACTTGGCACGCCTTAATTGGTCATGAAGGAGATAAATATCGCAAACCTGGAATATGGATGACCCAAGATAAATCGGGATTGGTTTACGAGTCCTACGAACCAACAGGTAAGCGTTATTTTGCATCGATAGATAACTTCTTTAAAGCCAAAGACAAGTGGATTCATATAACGTGGGTCAAACAAGGAACTGAATACAGAATTTATCGGGATGGCGAACTCTTATTGACTCAACCAGCCCCAGAAACCTTTTTTCATAACAAAGAAACACCTTACTGGATTGGCAAAGTTGATACTTTTTGGTCGGGTGGAATTGCCGAAATAGCAGTTTGGAATTATGCCCGTTCCGCAGCTGAAATTAAAGGTAATATCTACAATCGCCTGACAGGAGACGAATTAGGTCTGGTCGGTTATTGGCCTTTAAATGAAGGGATTGGCGATATAGTGAGAGATAGAAGCGATCGCGCCAATAATGGTAAAATTTACTTCGCCACCTGGACACAACAAAACTTTATCAAACCTGCAGCATTCAGGGACGAACCAAACGTCATCAAATCAGCCCTAAAATTTGACGGTCATGATGACCACATTTCATTACCCAGAATGGACTTCGATTATTCCCAAGGTTTCACAATCGAAGCGTGGGTTTATTACAACAGCTTCAAAAAATCCTCACGAGTCATCGACTTTGGTAACGGAATCGACAAAGATAACATCATCTTTGCCAATCGGGACACAGATAACGATTTAATTTTAGACATCAAACGTGATGGCGTAGGGCAAAGAATCGCAGCCGCAAATGTATTAGAACCTGGTAGATGGATGCATTTAGCAGCAACAATAAGTGCTGATGGAACTGGCAAACTTTACAGGAACGGTGAAGAAGTGCAATCTGGAGCAATTCACCTACCCAACAATGTTAACCGAACTCTTAACTATATCGCTCGAAGTAACTACACGTTTGATGATTATTTTGATGGGATGATGTCGGAAGTACGTCTTTGGAAAAAAGCTCGTACTCAAGAAGAATTGCTCAAAGATATGCAACGTCGGTTGTTAGGAAATGAGGAAGGATTGATAGGTTATTGGTCATTTAATGAAGGACGTGGCAATAAAGTTTTAGATAAGACTAGCAATAGCAACACTGGTATGATTCATGGGGCTATTTGGCCGCAGTCCTACCAATCGGATTACTTGCAACCCGTGCTGACATTTGATGGCAAAGATGATTATGTAGAAGTTCCAGAGCATACTAACGTTAGCAACCAAGTCACAGTTTCAGCTTGGGCGAGAAGCAATACCCCCACGTGGAACCAATACGGTTGTTTGGTTTCCAAACGCAATCCTTTTAGTTTGCATCCCGAAGCTGGTGGCAAAACATTCCATTTTTATATCCGTTCTGGTGTGTGGAAATGTGCTAGTTTTACACCGAATATAGATATTACCCAGTGGCACCATTACGCGGGTACGTTTGATGGCAGAATAATTCGTTTGTATATTGATGGCGAAGAGGTGGCTCGCACGGAAGCACCGGGACAATTAAATAATGATAACGGTCGGTTGTATATAGGGAGGGATGTTGAGTCGCCATCTCGATATTTCAACGGTCAAATTTCTGAAGTTCAAGTGTGGGATAAAGCACTTACCTCAGCGGAACTGCAAGAACACATGCACCGTTCTCTGGTGGGGAACGAGCGAGGATTGATTGGTTATTGGCCTTTAAATGAAGGGTCTGGAGATAAAGTTTTAGATCGTTCTCACCGCGCTTTGCATGGAAAAGTTTTTGGTGTAGCTTGGGATGGACAAGTCTTTTTTGAGAATGAGCCGTTGATTACCAGACGGGGATGGCAGCAAGTACAAAAGTTACAACCCACTGATTTAAACAGTAACTCTTTCTTTGGGGAAGAAGCTGCAATCAGTGGCGAGTGGGCGATTGTCAGCGCTCGTAAAGCAAATGCATCGCGGTTGTTAGAGGCAGGAGCTGCCTATATTCTCCAATTGCAGAACAAGATGTGGCATCTCAAACAAAAGTTGCAACCCCATGACTCTCGCGTCGGCGATCAATTTGGATGTGATGTCGATATAAGTGGGGAATGGGCAATTGTTGGCGCGAGGAAAGCGGATACTGTAGGAATGCAAGATACTGGAGCCGCTTATGCTTTCCGTTTGGAAAACAGGGTATGGCAGCAGGTACAAAAACTGCAACCCATTGACTTGGCTGCTCGTGATTACTTTGGCAAAGGTGTGGTGATGAGCGGCGAGTGGGCTTTAATTGGGGCTTACAATGCCAGAGCGAATGGTCTTGCAGGGGCTGGGGCTGTGTATGTCTTCCGCTTGGAAAATGGCATATGGCAGCAGGTACAGAAGTTGCAACCCAAGGATTTGGGGGTTAACCAATGCTTTGGGAATTCTATGGCTATTAGCGGGGAGTGGGCAATTATCGGTGGTGGCGATCGCTACGCCTCTGCTAATGTTAAGCGTCCAATTGGAGGTGCTTATATATACCGTTTGGAAAATGGTGTGTGGCAACTCAAACAGAAGTTGCAATCTACTCAAGTTGATGGGAAGGATTTATTTGGTTATTCTGTGGCGATCGCTGGAGAACACGCTTTTGTCGGGGCAGTTGGTACTAAAATTGGCAACGTTCTCGCTGCTGGCAGTGTTTATACGTATCAATTGGAGAAAGGAGTCTGGCAACCCAAACAAAAGCTTCAAGCCGAGTATCCCAAGTATTGCGGATTTTTTGGTGCTACGGTGGCGATTGCTAAAGATGTGGCGATCGTTGGTTCCACCCGTGCCAATTCTGCAAAAATTATTGATACCGGAGATGCTTGTGTTTTCCATTTAGAAAAAGGTGTGTGGCAGCAAAAACAGAAACTGCAACCACTCGATTTGCATTACGAAAACTACTTTGGTTTCTGCACTCCCATTGATGGCGAGTGGGTTTTTAGCACAGCTGCTTGGGCAAACAATTCCCACTTCCGCAGAGTTGGTGCTATCTACATTTTCCAAGGTCGTTGAGGAATTTTAGATTTTGGATTTTGGATTGAACAATTTTCAATTTGAAATTCCTGAAATGAGTCAGCAAACAGGTGAATTGAGAAAGCAATTTGCCTGTTTGCTTAGGGAAAATACTAAAATGAAAACGCAATCAAGCATTTTGAGAACGCTATACTAAATCTTGTTTATAAACCCCTTTTTATGGAACCGCGTTAGCGAAGCGTGTCCGTTAGGACATAGACGCGAAGATCTCGAAGAAAAAACAAAGAAGATAAAGGGGTAGCTAATCCGGATTTAGTCCGTAAGGACATAGGACATAGACGCAAAGAGCAAGAAGTATTATGTAGGTTGGGTTCCTCAACCCAACTTACATAATCTTGATATTTACTTTATAACTCATCTCTTGCGGAAAACATTTTTCCAAAGCTTTGCTGTTGAGACCGTGGTCAGGAGCGTTCAATTTCAGTCTAGAGATGGCACGCTTCCAGTCATCGGTTATCCAGTCATCGTTTATTATGATATTAGGTGTTAAGAAGCATTGAATAGGTGTAGTGTGTAACAATGGTAGACCAATAGGCAAGCAGGCGATTGTCAGATGAGTAGGATAAGTTTCTAACATCTAGCAAAGGCTGTCATTATCGATAAGTCATCAAAGGAACAAGTATGACAGGAAAGTTATTTTTGGACGCTCTAATTAGTAGAGAAGATTTTGATGTTCAGGATGAATCACAAGTGCCTCAAGGTCCTCATAAGACGACTTTAAGCTATAGTGACTTCAAAATTCCTGGTTTTTTCTTTGCATCCTTAAGAAAACCTGATTTTCAAAGAGAAACAAATGAATGGAATGCGGAAAAAGTATGTGACTTAATCGAAAGCTTCCTTGATGGCGATTTGATTCCAGCAGTTATTCTTTGGAAATACGCAGACAGTTATACGTTTGTCATCGATGGTGCTCATCGAATTAGTGCTTTAGCAGCATGGGTTAATGATGATTATGGCGACGGTAAACTTTCAAGAAGGTTTTTTGATAATAGTATTCCTGAGAGCCAAATCGATAATGCGAAGAAGGCTAGAGAGTTAATTAATTCACGGATTGGGGCGTTTAAACACTACGAAGAGTCTCTGTTTGAACCTGACTTAGCAGAAAATAAAGTGAAAAAAAGATTAAAAAGTCTTGGCACAAGAGCAATTCAACTTCAATGGGTTGATGGAGACTCGAGAAAAGCAGAAAGCTCTTTCTTTAAAATCAATCAAAAATCGACCCCTATTAGTGATACTGAGATTGCGGTGCTTGAATCTAGAAGGAAACCCTCAGGGTTATGCTCAAGAGCTATTCTTCGTGGAGGTCAAGGTTATAAGTATTGGCAGACCTATAATTCCCCAATAGCTGATGATATTCAGAAAGAAGCAGAAGAGATAAATAAGCTTATTTTCAATCCGATATTAACTAGCCCTATAAAAAGTCTTGATTTACCTCTTGGAGGGAAAAATCATGCAGCTAATTCATTATCTATGATCTATGAATTAGTTTGTCTTTTTAAGAGCCCTGAAGAGGCTAATGATGAAAATGGGGAGAAAACACTTAGCCTGTTGAAATCTATTCGTAAGGCATTGAGGCGAGTAAATGATATCCACCCATCTTCGTTAGGTCTTCATCCCGCAATTTATATATATAGTAGTAGTGGGAATTTCCGAGTAAGTTGTTTTCATGCTGTTATTGAATTTTCCAAAAAATTAGAACAGAAACATAAACTAGATATTTTTACAAAATACCGTGCCGACTTTGAGTCAATATTAATGGCATCTGATAACATTATTCAACAAATTGTTAGGAAGGTGAGACAGGCAAATAAGGCTATATTACCTATTGTTAACTATTTTGAAGCAGTTCTTGATGAATTGAGTAAAGGTGTTCCTGCCCAAGACGTACTAAAAAATGTCCTATTAAAAAAGGAATTTTCATATCTAACTATGGAGGTAATTGAACAAACAGAAACAAAAGCTTCTTCATTTTCAAAAGATACTAAAAGTGCTGCTTTTATTAGAGAAGCTATAAAGGTTGCACCTCGCTGTTCAATTTGTAATGGATTGCTACATACGAAATCAATTCAGATCGACCATAAAATACGAAAACAGGATGGTGGAACCGGATCTTTAGAGAATGCCCAGTTGTCTCACCCTTACTGCAACAGTACTTACAAAAATTAAAATCTATTACAGACTATTAGACTCAAGTGCGATAGTGCCTCTTTAGTCGGCTGTGGTATATTGTTGCAAAAGCGTAACGCACCACAATCTCAAATATCCTAAATATTCTACTTAACCAAGAGGAGATCGCTACATCTTTATCAATCATTGATTTTACCCGTGCCAATCATACCAAAATTATTGATACCGAAGATGCTTGTGTTTTCCATTTAGAAAAAGGTCTGTAGCAGCAAAAACAGAAACTGCAACCACCTGATTTGCATTACGGAAACTACCTTCTCTGTACTCCAATTGATGGTGAGTAAGTTTTTAGCATGACTGCTCTGTAATGAAAGTTCTGATATCTTTGTCGATTCCTTCAGTGTGTTTCCATAAAGTTTGTCCAATATGCGATCTCATGAAGTCACGTTCGCACTTACTTTAATGGCGGGAAGTTTCACTCAAGAGCGATCGCGATCGGTCTGCCCAAATCTATTGGTAAACTAAAGACAGCGCTAGTTTTCCTAAGTGATTTGTTTTATGGTTACCGAAACCTCCTCTCGCTACGTTACCCGAAATCCTGAAATTGTGGGTGGAGAGCCAATTATTGTAGGCAATCGGACATCCGTTCTTGCCATTGTTGGTTTGTGGCGATTGGGAATTATGCCAGAAGAAATCTTGAATCATTTGCCCCATCTGACCCTAGCACAAGTGTTTGATGCCTTGAGTTTTTATTTGGATCGTCAAACAGAGATTAATAAGTATATTGAGCGAAACCAAGTACCCAATGAATTGGTTCATCTGTCTGTAAAGATTGGATTGAGTGCATCGTGACACATGGATACCGGATTAAAATACCAAGATATTATTAAGAATGTACTCCAGAATCATGCCGATTATCGAACGGCGGTACCCGATGATTATACCTCTCAAGTTATATTTGATGATGAGCGAAGACAGTATTTAGTTTTAGACATTGGCTGGAGTCGTGACAATTATCTCCATGCAACACCTATCCATATCAGCTTAATTGACAATAAAGTTTGGATTCAATACGATGATACTGAAGAAGGTGTAGCGACTGATTTAATGGAAGCAGGTATCCCTAAAGAAAATATAGTACTTGGTTTTCGCCATCCCAAAGTGCGCCAACATACTGGTTTTGCAGTAGCATGATAAGTCATGCATTACGAAAACTTCAAAAAGCAAAAGCTTGGCATAACCTGAAAAAACAGCTTAAATTTAATTTAATTAATTCTTTTGGGTAGAGCCGAATCAAAAATCTGCTGTGCGGTAAGGTTAAGCTGGGGGAAGGTGGGGGAAACAATCAAGTCATTACCTGTAAATTTAGTAATTTGGTACTCATCGCCAACAAGCTGGCATACTAAGAAAGTAGGTTGTTTAGGGTCCCCAATGAATTTTTTACCCCCTAGCCCTTTATAATCAGCAATCCAGTATTCAGGGATGCCCATTTCCTCATAGTCCCCAAACTTGTCGTAGTAATCATCCCGCCAATTGGTACTGACAACTTCCACTACTAAGGGTACGGATGCTGCTTGAGTAACTGTTGACTCTTTTTGGAAAAGAGGTTCGTTAGGGAGATTATCTAAATTTAGCAACACTATATCTGGAGAGTAAGTAGACTCGGCACCAGGAGCTTTAACAAATGTAGTTTTAGGTATCCCGTAAGGTAAGTTGAGTCGGTCAAACTCTATTGTTAGCTTGCGTGATAAAAATACGATTACTTTTTCATGGTCCCCAGTTGGTGGTGCCATTTCAACAATTACTCCTTTATGTAGCTCATAGCGCTTCCCGTCGTTGGGGAACCACTCGATAAATTCTTCGTAGGTTACAGGTTTAGTTACCGCTTGGGTCATAAGTTTACCTCCCACATATATTTGACTTTAACAGAGAGCGATTAACCATCCGTCCCAGGCGCTCTTCCGAACCGGAAACAACTTGAGCGATCGCGTGATAACGAATCATAACTCAAGCTTATATTTCAAATCACTTCTACTCAATCTCCGGCTATTGTAAAGTTGTGTAAACAGATGTAAATTGAAGATACAGGCGCAAAACAAGCCTGATTCATTCATAAAAAACAACCGCAATTATAAAACCATGACAGCAACCTTACAACGTCGCGAAAGCGCCAACGTATGGGAGAAGTTCTGTGAGTGGATCACCTCCACCGAAAACCGCCTCTACATTGGCTGGTTCGGTGTGCTCATGATCCCCACCCTGCTCTCCGCAACCATCTGCTTCATCATTGCCTTCATCGCTGCACCTCCAGTAGACATTGATGGTATCCGCGAGCCTGTGGCAGGTTCCTTACTCTACGGCAACAACATCATCTCTGGTGCAGTTGTACCTTCCTCCAACGCCATCGGTCTTCACTTCTACCCCATCTGGGAAGCGGCTTCCTTAGATGAGTGGTTGTACAACGGTGGGAAATCAGTTTCACAGTTCACTTCTAGCAGTACACCAACTTTGCTGCCATTGTGAATATAACTATCTACAAGCCCTTCTGCTGGGATGCGATCTACTATTGTTATGGCTTTGGCAATACCTTTCTTCCGCAGCCAATCAACAGAATTGGTGAGATCCCCATTGTTTTCTTGCAGTGCCTTCTTGCAATCCATAATACCAGCACTGGTTTTTCGCCGTAGTTCTTGAACGAGTTTTGCAGATATTTGTGTCATAAAGCCTCAACTTTGAGAAGTCAGTTGTCAGTTAACACTCCACAGCAAAGCAGGCTTTGTTGTTGTAGCCGTGTTACTAACCCTTGTTAGGGCATACAGGGATCGTAAATGCGGATTTTGTATTTCCGTGTGGAACAACTGACAATTGAAGTATTTTTTGTATGCCTTTACTTATATATTACAAGTATACTACAAAATCTGAAGACTGGGAAAAAATTTTTCATTCTTAAGTTAAGTTAAGGGTAGTTCGCAGTGTCAACCTGAACGACTTCATGCCCTGTCCGTACTGTTTTTGTGTTGGAGAGCTGATTCACCGTTTTTGATGTATGTCTAATTTGTATAAGAGACTGCAGTGTAGATATCAGACTTTGAAGTAGTATATTAAATAATAATTAAATATATTAAGTACTTATGACTTATTTGCTAGAATTTTTAGCCACTTTGCATATAATTAAGGAAAGCCTTCTCACTCTATCGGCTTGAGGTACTCTTACCTCTGAAAGCTCATTGAGTGAGTTGAGTGAGCAACGACGATCAACTTGGCAGAGTTGAGATACGAGCCAGTCTTTTGTGAGCGCTATCTGACCGCTTGCGGAATGCCTCGTTTGTTCTCTCAAGATAGACGATGTACTCACAACAAATCTACTGGAGAAGCAATGGAACTGGCATACAAAGTTATGAGCGACAAAAGGAATTACAATTCTCAGCCACCCCTTATCCTAGCAGTAGAAGATAATGATGATAATCTTTTACTCTTGAGCTATGCACTTGAGTCCTTAGGCTGTAGGCTGATTTGTCAGAAAGATAGTTCGACGACAGTACTTGTTGCAAAAGAGTACCAACCCGATTTGATATTACTAGATATCTTGTTACCTGGTACCAGTGGCATTGATGTTGTGCGTTCTCTGAGGCAAGAACCACTTACTAGTCATATTACGGCTATTGCAGTAACAGCTTTAGCTAGTGCGGAGGATAGAGAACGCATTCTGATGGCAGGCTTTAACGACTACATCAGTAAGCCTTACATGATTGAAGATTTAGAAGACACAGTTCGCTCCTATCTAAACAAAAAATTGAACGCTGAGTCAGCATTTGATCTTTGTCAGGAATAATTTTATGAGGCTGTTTTCTCTGTGTTGTTTCCACTACTAGATGACTGTTTTCGCTTAATTTTAGAATTTGGCATAGAAGTACGAACATTTGGTGCATCTGTTAGAAGGGCAATAATTCCAGTACGACCTGTAGAGAGTGTTGCATCGCTTAATAGCTCAATGACAGAAACATTTAAAGTCTCTTCTATGAGCGCCTTAAGTTGTGGCTGAATCGCATCATCCAAATCTGAACGAACCTGTTCGGCTAGTTCTACCCGACCTGTTTGAGCAAGTAATAGTTCCGGTTGAGTAATTGAACCTTCCAGCAAAACTACTACATTTTGTTCTGATAGCTGACACGTTATCTTTGTTGGCTGATGTCCCAGCTGCTCTCTGTAAAGAGCTTGAATACGTTGCGCTAATGTTCTTTCTACTTGACCCCGAGTTTGTGTTGATGTAGTCATGTGTTTTTTTCCCTAGATTCTTAGACCGCTAGAGACAAGTCAAAAAGCCACGTTGAGAGTCATAAGTTATTAAATTATTTAGTTCCTGTCTCAAGTTTGTCTGATGACTTATCATTCAAAACTCTCCACGGGGAACCGCGTCAGTCCTGATGATAAGCATTTAACCTCACCTGATATGGCTATAATTCTTTCCCTTACAAGTAAACTCTTCAGAGTACTTTCAATCCTGACTTTTTGAGTTGCCATTAGCAGTGTAAATTTTTTAACTTAATTTAATAAGCTAAGATTCCTGAACCTCTAGATAACATTCTAATCAGACAAGCTACTCAAAATCACCATCCAAATGCAGTATTTTCGCTAAATACTCAGTAATCGGTTGGCTTAGAAAAATATTGGTCATTAGTCATTGGTTCTTGGTCATTGGTCATTGGTTATTTGCTCTTTAAAATCACAAAGGACAAATGACAAATCACAAAGGACAAAGGACACGACTAATAAGCTTGCTTCGGGAGACATACGGTAAACACACTGCCTTTCCCAAGTTCAGAGGAAACCTGGATTTTTCCCTTGTGAGATTCAATAATACGGTGTGAGAGGTGTAACCCCAACCCACTACCGGCGCGTTTATTTTTTCCTTGGCGAAAACGCTCAAACAAAAAGGCTCGATCGTCAGGAGCAATGCCATATCCGGTATCTTTTACATCAATGACTACCCAACCTTTATCCTTGTTGTTTGCTGATGTCTCAGAAATGCGAATGTTTACACCCCCTGTATCTGTAAACTTGATAGCGTTCCCAATCAGGTTGCTGATGACTCGCCGTAACTCTAACTTGTCGCCCATCACGACACCAGCACTATCGCCCAGTTGTTTTAAGCTGTCTGAATCTATTTCCATACTCAAGCCTTTTTCTGTTGCCAAAGGGCTGAGTTCTTGAGCGACTTCCTCCACAATCTGCTGCATATCGCAGTTATCAACTTGCATGGTCTTTTTCCCAGCCTCAAAGCGATAGACCTCTAGCAAGTTGTTCACCATCTCCAGCAAATTGTGGTTGCTCCGTATCATCGCCGCGATCGCCTGTTTCATTTCTGGCGAAATTTTGCAGAAAGCTTCCTGTTCAAACAAATTCAGCATCCGATCTGCGGCGACTAGAGGGGTTCGCAAGTCGTGTGTCAGACGTGAAACAAAGTCTTCCCGCATTTTCGCCATCTTTCGCTGCTCGTCAATGCTGTGCTTTAACCGCAGTAGCGATCGCACTCTAGCTAACAGTTCATCTTGGTCAAATGGTTTGCGAATAAAATCGTCTGCGCCTACATCCAAACCTTCGACAACACTCACTTCGATATGAGCCGTTAGCAGTAGGATGGGAATGTATTCTATTTCTGAATCACTCCGGATTCTGCGTGTGACTTCATAACCATCCATCCCTGGCATCATCACATCTAGCAGAATTAAGTCTGGAGGAGATTGTGCAATTTGCTTCAGGGCACTAACACCATCTGATACTAACTCTACCTCATATCCTTCTACTTCTAACATTGTTTGAAGCAAAATGAGATTGTCAATAGTATCATCGACAGCCAGAATACGATCTACTTTAGGATTTTCGGCGGACAACATAACTTATCGACTTTCTTGAAAAGAATTTATAATTTGATTGTCTTTCTATTCTTAAGATTATATTTCCATACTCTTCCTGTGTGTGCCTTCTGGAGCAAAGCGAGCCATCTCCTGTTGCCGCCATAGGTTTCTTTTGTCTGAAAAACTTGTCTCCTTTGATACTTTATTACTTTTTTGGGGAGTTGACGCTGATATTTGACGGGGCAGTTCAATCCGAAACACCGAACCCTCACCCAATCGGCTTTCTACAGAAATAGTGCCGTCCATCATTTGCAACAATGCTTTAATGATTGGCAAACCCAAACCCGTGCCAGTGTATTTGCGAGTCGTACTTTGATCGACTTGCCGAAAAGCTTCAAAAATCTGCGGTATATCTACAGGGTCGATACCAATTCCGGTATCAAAAACTGCAAGCTGCATTTTATTTTCTGTCAGTTCTTTGACCTCAACTCTAATACTTCCAGATTCTGTAAATTTAATGGCATTTGAGAGTAGATTTGTCAATATTTGCCGTACACGAGTGGGGTCATTAAACACTATAGAGTTTTGCGACTCTATTTTAAAGAGCAAAGACAAATTTTTCTCCTCTGCTAAAGAACGCATTTCCTCTACAGTGGCACGAACTACCTGTGACAAATCGAATATTTCTGGCTTTAAATCTAACTTTCCTGCTTCAAGCTTGGAAAAATCAAGAACTTCGTTGAGCAACATCAGCAAATGCTTGCCATTATTAAAGATCCGCTCTACCATATCTCTCTGTTGACTTGTCAGTTCTCCACACTTTGGACGCAGTAATAACTGAGAAAATCCAATAATGGCATTCATTGGCGTTCGCAGTTCATGAGACATAGTTGCTAAAAACTGTGACTTGAGCCGTGATGCTTCAACAAGTTTTATATTTTGCAGTTCAATATGTTGTCGTTGTGCTTCTAATTCCTGGTTTTGGCGAATCAGCAAATCGTTGCTCTCTCTTAACTGCTTATTCGCCAAAGCCACCTGCATTTCCGCTTTTTGCACTCGGATGGCATTTCTTAATACCTGTGACAAAATTTCCGGCGAGATCCTAGACTTGGAGAGATAGTCGATCGCACCAGCTTTCATAAGTTCAACCGCTATTTGTTCATCTCCTTGACCTGTCAGAACGACGACTGCTACCGCGATTTCTTTTAAGCGTAGGTTTTGAAGTAGAGTTAAACCGTCCTGGTCTGGTAAGCGATAGTCGAGAAATACACAATCGTAGGAACTATTAGATAAGGTAGCGATCGCACTTTGACCATCACTCACCTCAGACAGTTCCATTTGTACACCTGCTTTGGTCAAGGCACGACGTACTGCCAAGCGGTCTACTTCGTCATCATCTACAACTAAAACTTTTAGTTTCTCTTCCATCGCTCTTAGCTTTCGCGATTCTACATTGATTTGTTAGTAGTTAATAGTTACTAATTCGTGGTACTTTGTTCACTCCCAACTCCTAACTCCTAACTCCTAACTCCTAACTACTTAAGGCATTTCACATAATGTCCAATATTTATTAAGGGTTGCCATTAGCTCAATAAAGTTACCAAAAGTCACCGGTTTAAGAATATAGCCTGCAACATTTAGGTTGTAAGCTTCTACTCTGTCTTTATCTTGATTCGAGGTGGTCATGACAACCACAGGTGTTGCTTTTAATTGGGGATCGGAACGTAATTCTTGAAGAAACTCAATTCCTCCCATTTTTGGCATATTTAAATCTAATAGAATTAAGCGTCTTTCATAGGGAACCTCTGGTTGCGCTCCATCATTTCCACGTAGCATTGAGAGTCCCTCTATACCATTGGTAGCTATATAGAGAGGATTATTAATATTTACTTTTTTGAATGCCCGCTTGACATTCATAACATCAACTTCGTCATCCTCCACCAATAAAATGTTTATCACCCTTTCTGACATTTCCTTTGATTAAATACAGTTTATTTTGTCTTTGTTCCGGTTCCCCAGAAACTGGAATTCATATTTGACAGCTAATAGCTTGATTTTGATTCCAGATGTCTTTTTTAAGAATGATTATCTAAGTAGCAAAACGGACTCAGTCAGAGTAAAGTGAAACACTCAACAGAGTACCAAAACGATTGTAAATGCACAGCAGGGATTCCGTCTTCAGCCATTGGTCAGAGCTGAACACATTTCGACTCCTAATTTTTGGCTTTCTAAACTAAAGGGATTCCTTGAGCCAAGTAAAGCGGAAAGTACTTCCAGCTCCTGCTTGAGACTGTAGCGAGATCGTCCCTCCTTCTGTTTCGACAATTTTCTTAACAATTGCCAAACCCACTCCCGTGCTTTCTTTATGGTCGCGTGCTTCCAGGGTCTGAAAGATTAAAAAAACTTTGTCGTGAAACTCAGTGGCAATACCGGGACCATCATCAGAGACGGTAAATTCATAGAAGTTGCCTCGATCTTTCACAGCAATCTGAACTCGACCATCAGCTCTCGAATGATGCTTGATTGCATTACCAATTAAATTACTAAATACCTGTTGCAGGGGTATTTTTTTAGTCACAAAGGTAGGCATTCCCGATTCTACCTCAATAGTGAAAGTTGGCGGCGGTGCCAGAAAGTCTATTACCTCTTTCAGCAATGAAGCAACGTTGACCACAGATAATGGAGTTTGGGTGCGCCCAACTCTTGAATATTCTAGCAAACCGTTGATTAAGCCTTCCATTCGCCGCACTCGTCCTCGCAACAAGCGCATCTGCTGCTGGTTTTCCTCCGGAAGACTGTCTGCGAGGTCTTCTTCCATCCACTCAGAGAGACTGGCAATTGCTCTTAGGGGTGCCTTAAGGTCGTGGGAAGCCACATAAGCAAATTGGTCGAGTTCGTCGTTGCGCTTTTTTAACATTGCTGTAGTTTGTGCCAGAATTGTATTGACACGTGTCAATTCTTCTGCACGTTGTTGTAGCGCCATTTCTGCTGCTTTGCGCTCGTTGATCTCCTCAATGACAGCAATAAAATACTTAGGCTCACCCTGAGAAGAGAACATGGTGTTACGGGGACAAACAGATGTGGGGAACGAGGAAACGGAAGAAAAATCTTGCATCTGCCCGTCTTCTTCATCTCCCCCTACAGTTGAAGTTTCCCTGGCTAAGGAAACGGTTAGATCGATCCAGACAATTGAACCGTCCTTGTGAATGTAGCGTTTCTCCAAAGAATAATTCTCAATTTCACCAGCTAGCAGTCGATTAACGCAGATCAAATCATTTTCCAGGTCATCGGGATGGGTGATGTCGTGAAACCTGAGTTCTAAAAGTTCTTTCTGGTCATAACCCACAATTTCACACAACTTGTGGTTCACTCGCAACCATCGACCATCCAGCCCTACATGAGCAATCCCAACAGCAGCCTGTTCAAACGTGGCACGAAATCGTTGGTCGGTCTCGCGCAATTCTTTTTCTGCCAGCTTTTGTTGTGTAATATTATCGAAGACAACCCCAATACAGCGCTCTTGTAATCGAAACACTTTAATGCTATAGAAGCTCCCTGGTATGCGTTCGTCACTATAATAAGTTTCATATTGCTCTCGGGTGCGATCGCCCATAGCAACTTCTGCGTATAATTCCAAAGTCGCTTTATTTTCCCTGTCTATATTAGGAAAGCATTCAGTGATTCTTTTCCCGACACAGTCTTCAAGAGATACTCCAGTGAGTTGGCTGGCGGCTGAGTTACTAGTAACCAAACGAAATGATGTCAAGTCATTGGTGTTTTCTAGGTACCACACTATCAAGCCGAATTGCATATTCTTAACAATTTCGGCGTAAAGTTCCATTTGTACTTTTTCTGCGTCTAAACATGAGTTCATTCCGTAAATTTCTGCTTTGGTGCCAGCCAATTTGAAGTCCTGAAACATATCTTTTGTTAGAATTCACTCTTTGCTCTTGCGACTCTCTTTTTATTCTCCAATCTCTAATCGTTATCGTTCTCAATTAAAAATTATAACTTATAATGAGTTATAAAAATGGTATGCTTAGCTCAATGGTCAGTAAAAAATATTATTTAGATAAGAGATTATTCAGTTGTGTATGGGGTGGTAGTTCAAATTAGGGATAAATCCTTAATTAAACTCCCAGAACTGACCTAATTTGTACTAATTAAGATGAAACCAAGTAGGATAGACTGGAATTTGTCCAAGTATTTCATAAAATTTTGTAAAACAGCCATATATCCTAAGCTAGAGATTGCTATGTATCTCAAGGCAAAAAGATAGTAAATTCCTTATTTCTATCGGTGGATGCAAGATAGAGTAAAGATCCTCTATCCTAAGTTTTGGATAAAGAAAAAATGTTGGCATTTTTGTCGGCGATCGACAAATGCAATCAGGAGCAAGCGAGTGTAGCGATGAGTGAAATTAGTATTGTTCTTATTGAGGATCACGATCTAACACGAATGGGGCTGAAGGCTGCATTGCAATCAAACAGCACACTTCGAGTTATTGGCGAAGCACCAAATGCTACCAGAGGTTTGAAACTTTTAGAAACTGCTAAGCCAGATGTTGCTGTTGTTGATATCGGCTTACCCGATATGGATGGGATTGAGATGACCCGGAGATTTCGGCAGTTTCAAGCAGAAACAGGGGATTCGGCAACAAAAATCCTCGTACTGACGATGGATCACACAGAGGATGCAGTCCTTGCTGCTTTTGCCGCGGGAGCAGACTCATACTATATGAAAGATACCAGCATCGATAAGCTGACTGAAGCAATTCAAGCAACTCACGGGGGAAATTCCTGGATCGATCCGGCGATTGCTAATGTTGTATTACGCCAAATGCGTCAAGGTTTACCAGAGGATCAACCATCTGAGAAGCCAAAGACTGTAAAAATAGAGGCTCTATCATCAGAGTACGAGCAAGTATTAGAAACCTATCCATTGACACAAAGAGAACTGGAGATTTTAGAGTTAATCGTTGCCGGATGTAGCAATGGGCAAATTGCTGAGAAACTGTACATTACAGTTGGGACTGTCAAAACCCATGTCCGTAACATTCTGAACAAACTCTGTGCTGATGACCGTACTCAGGCTGCTGTTCGCGCTCTCCGTTCTGGGTTAGTTGCGTAACACCGATAAAGAGGAAATGAACTCTTAAAGAGTTCTGCCATGTTTTTCAGTTACATATAACAATTACTAAGATAGCGGAACCGTCTGCCCTAGCATTTAGAAGATAATAAGTAGGTCAACATAAAAAAACGTAAAACATAGAAACCCGGTAACTTATGATAAACCGGGTTTCTGACAACAAGCATTTTACGTTTAATTTGGTTGCTCTACTTATAAAATTGACTTTATAAAGTCTACCCTGACCATAAACCAATAGCGTTCATTTACCGATTATTTATGATAATTCCATGCCTATAGAGACGTAGTATGCTACGTCTTTACTTTTTTCTATATATTATTGACTGTATTTATAACTCTTTTGAGAGAATAGCCACTGGACTTGCGGTAGAAGAGTTTTACTAATTCGGTTTGTTAAATTTGATTTGGGAAGTTTTATAAATGAGGAATTAAGTAATGAACATCATTGCTTGGATAGTATTAGGTCTGATTGCTGGAGCAATTGCTAAAGCTATTTACCCTGGTCGTCAAGGTGGTGGAATTCTTGCCACAATGATATTAGGTATTATTGGTGCCCTTATCGGCGGTAGTTTAGTGACGTTCTTAGAAACGGGAACGTTGCAATTTGCTGCAGCTAGCTTAAGTATTCCCGGTCTACTTGTTGCAGTTATTGGATCGATGATTGCTATCTTCCTTTGGGGTCTAATAACTCGTAGCGCTGCTTAAGTTAAGGATAGTAAAAATTATGGTTAGAGCCGATTTGTTAGGAACTAACCTTCTATGCTACGATTGTTGTAACCTTCTTGACAAAATACTTCACTGTCATGTAAACAGTGAAGCTACGGATAAAAATAAAAAATTAACATTCTTTTGTGTGAATGAAAAAAGATTCGGTTAAGTATTATATCAGGGTAACCGAATTTTTTTGTTTCACTTTACTTTGATATTAAGATTATAACTACATTGGTACAAATCAATTTCACTGGTGAGTTTTGTCCTTTGTCCTCAGTCATTTATCCTTTACTAATAACCAATGACAAGTGACAAATGACAAATGACAAATTATAAATGACAGCCTTGCATTATGGGCGTAGCAATAAATCGCAGGAAAAAAAAGTGGGCAAGTGAGATTAATGACATCATCAGGGGTGCATGTGGAGGCTTTTTATTCGGTATCCCTTTGCTTTATACAATGGAGGTCTGGTGGATTGGGTCACGAGCAAAACCACAAATGGTGATGTTGACTATAGCACTGATGTTCGTCGCCGTTTTCTTGCTTAATCGTACAGAAGGCTTTAAAAAACCCAGACGTAACTGCCCACCTTACCAATCAGTAACAGACACCGTAGAAGCTATGGCAATTGGAATAGCCTGCTCTAGTTTTGTGATGTTGTTGCTACAAGAAATAACACTAGAAACTCCTCTTAAAGAAGCGTTGGGCAAAATTGTCTTTGAGAGTGTACCATTTACTTTAGGTGTAGCTTTAGCTAACAATTTTTTAGGGGATACTCGTAACACCGATCCCGAAGGGAAAACAAGGGAGCGAAGCAATGGCAAAAGCCATCACAAATCTGATGAGTTATCTGCTAGCTTTGCTGATGTTGGTGCAACCTTGATTGGTGCAACAGTACTGGCTTTTAACATCGCACCTACAGATGAAATTCCCATGTTAGCTGCAGCTGTTTCTCCACCTTGGCTATTGGTTATTCTTGCCTCATCTTTGGTGATTTCCTATGGTATTGTTTTTGAGGCAGGCTTTTCAAATCAGCAAAAGCGCAGACAGCAAGAAGGAATTTTTCAGCGACCTTTAAGTGAAACTGTTATGTCTTACTTAGTTTCACTCCTAGGAGCTGCGTTTATGTTGTGGTTCTTTCAGCAATTAACCTTTGACGATCCTTGGACAATTTGGTTGGAACACACACTCCTGCTTGGGTTACCAGCAACTATCGGAGGTGCAGCAGGAAGGTTAGCACTATGAGTCAACAAATAAACAAATTGACAGATTCTGAAACAGAACAGCGACCAAAGCGCAGCCCTGCGGAGTGGTTAACTTTTGGAATTACATCGTTTATTCTAGCCGTGGTTGTTAGTTTGGTAGGCTACACTTGGCTTAACGACAAACAACAACCTCCTATGCTTTCCATTACTAGGAAACAGGCTGTTCGGCAAGCTGATGGACAATTTTATGTTCCCTTTGAGGTGATTAATACTGGGGGAGAAACTGCTGAGTCAATTCAGATTGTTGCTGAGTTACGGGTGAACGATGAAGTTGAAGAAACGGGGGATATACAAATTGATTTTTTATCAACTAATGAAAAAGAAAAAGGGGCTTTTGTTTTTAGTCGCGATCCCCAGCAAGGTCGGTTGATTATCAGAATTGCTAGTTATAAATTGCCTTAAATTTAGTGAGGGGTTAATGGTTAGTGGTTATTAGTTAGTAGCTAAGAGCAATTAACTACTAACTACTAACTACTAACTAAACAGTCGTTTTTACTTTAGACAAAACGCCCTTTTCATCTTCATCATATTGCTGATGAACTTTTTCCCAAGCAGCTTGTTCAGCCTTGGATTCATCATTTGTTTCTTTTAAGACGGTGTTATAGCTCTCAATGAATGTCCGTTGAGCTTCAATAGAAAGATGAGAGCGAATCTCAGGAGACAAATCTTCTGGGTTGTTACAACCACCAGTGCAAGCACGAGGTAATGCTTGCTCAAGTGTGTGAACTTCTTCTCCACCAGCACTTTGTAGCAGAAGTTGAAACTCTCCAGAGCGTTCGGCTGGGACTTCTGCCATTACCAAAAACTCACCAGCTTGCAAGCGGGTTTGATAGATAGCTGCTTTGTCTTCCGGCATTCCTAATGTAGTTAAAACAGATACTAAACCTGCACCTGCACTACCAGCGATCGCCCCACTAGCAGCCCCTAACAACAATGCACCAATGGGACCTGCGGCTACAATCGGACCAACAAACGGAATAAACAGTACGCCAACACCAGTGAGCAAGCTGAGGAAAGAACCGAACAAAGAACCAAAGATGGCTCCTGTTCTTAAGCCTCCAAGAATGACATCTCTCTTGGTAATGAAGCCAGCGATTCGAGTTTCTGATTGAAAATTTCTGCCCATGACCGAGATATGGTCTCTAGACACACCCCTATCCAGTAAGCGTCGAATCACATCATCAACTTGCTTTTGTTCTTTAAAGACAGCTGAAATGGTACGTTCTGCTCTGTATGCTTCTGCCACTTAAATACTCCTTATTTTCTTGCTTTTTTCTCATAAAAGGGAGTGGAAAGATAATATCCACACTCCCCATATAGCTAAACACCTACAGGAGTTTTGGTTTGCTCTAGCTTATTTGAACCATCTGACTGAATAGACTGTCCTTCAATGAAAGAACGCAGCATCCAAGCCATTTCCTCATGCCCTTCCATGAGCCCGGTTAAAAAGTCAGCAGTTCCTTCATCATGGAACTCATCACTACTGCGATCGATATGCTCGCGTAAGTTGCGAATAACTTGCTCGTGGTCATCTACCAATCGAGCCACCATATCGGTTGCTGTGGGAACGTTACCACCCTCTTCTTTAAGAGTGGCAATATCTAGAAATCCTTGCAATGTGCCAACTGGGTAACCGCCTAAAGTACGAACCCGCTCAGCCAAAGCATCAATTGTTTCCGTCAGTGTTTGATATTGTTCTTCCCAAAGCTCGTGAAGGCTGCGGAATTGAGGTCCCACGACATCCCAGTGGAACTTTTTAGTTTTGACTAACAGTACATAGGCATCTGCCAAATCTTGATTGAGAAGATTAATGACACCTTGACGTTGCTCTTCTGTCAAACCGATATTTATACGACGCATGCCTGTAAATTCCTTAGCTAACTTCTTTATCTAAGTTCACAACTCCAAGCCCATATCATCATCAACCTAAGGAAGGAATTATGCATGAGGTATGAATTTACAACTGTAGGGACACGGCGGCCTTGCGCCCCTACTTGATTAATATAAACTGAAAATTTTATTATTCTTTCTGGCTGTATTTAGTTAAATCCAAACAAATATAAATCGGCATCTTGTCTGCTGATTCCAAGATGCCAATCATAATGGTTAAGTATTTGACTAACTGCTCAAAACAGTGAAACTATGAGCAAAAGTTTATTGGACAGTAGAAAGCACAAGATATCGCTTACTTGTTACCTGTCACTTTGTTTAACAGATTTTTCACTTCATCTTCTACTGTGGTTGCATTCCGTGAATTTTCAGGGCGCTTCATCTTCTCAATATCAGCAGTTCCCTGAATCTCGTTTAAACCTCCCCCCTTTGTTGCCTCAATTTGATCTTGTGCGGTTGGAGGTGGTTGTGTAGATATTGCGTCAGTTCTCTTCTGTGTTTCTAGTAACTGTGTCGTAGCTTCATTGGGATTGCTTGGATTGGTTCCAACTGTTGCAGCAGCAGGAAAAGCATTAGAGAAAAACAATAAGGCACAAGTCATTGCCAAAATTACAAAACGTACTGGACGCAGCATAGATAAACCAAAACCAACTTTCTTCATCTAAAATCCTCCTTAAAAATTAGGTTATCCAAAAGTCACGTACACATGGCTTTAGCCACAAACAGATAAACATCACATAAATGCTTACCTGTTACGAGTTTTGAATACCACAACATCCCACGACAACTGGTATCTTTTGAAATAGTTTCCAACAGTAATAACAAAGCAATATTACCTTGAGACAAAAACTCAAGCTTTTCGTCAATACGCTTTTGCCCTTACTTGCTCGAGCCCAATCTTCAAGGATACCTATTGATATGGGTTAGCTTATTCTTTTTCTAATATGAAAGCACTCGGTTATGTATCGACCTCAAGAATGAAATTTTATCTGTATCAAATTCAATCTACAGATAGACCCAATTTTTACACTTTTAGTAGCTTTACCAAGAATTGCTTATGATTACGAGTGCAAGTTGATGTTTTGCTATAAATACTTTATTTTATGCTAATAGCTTCAACTCAAACAACATCACGACCAGCTTTTTCATGAATTTAACAACTCAACGCCTAAATAAATCTTTAACATCAGTGACCAGTTGCATCTTTTTGTGCTCGCTTAGGTAATACGAACATGACGGCTGACTTTAGCTTCTGTGTCATAGCTTTTGCTTTAGACAATAAATTCTCCCAAAAGTCAGTCTTAAACCGCCCATACTGAATACCGTTACGCACTTTATTTATATTTCGGATACTGTCTATGAAATCGAGCAGAGCATCAAAAATGGCTTCTAGAAGTGGTCTTGACGTTACTTTTGGCGGCTGGACAGTATCTGGAGCAACTTGAATCAAATTCACTAAATGCGATCGCATTTGGTCATCTGAGATTGCATCGGATCGATACGTGATGGCAATAGATGCAGCTTTCTCGTTAATACGAACATCTGTAATTTCAGAATGAGATTTTTCTATTGTTGCCTTGAGTTTGTCAGCATAGTCAGAATCTATTGCTATTTTGGGAATCCAAAAACGGATGCGTCCGGGAATTGCGTGGGCTATACTATACGAGATTTCATGATTTCCTGCTGTACCATTAACTGAATGTAAGGTTGTCCCTTGCAAATTTTGGTTGGAATTAGACAAATCTCTATAAGTCATATATACATTCTCTTCTAATAATAGAGGTCAGTAGTAAATACACTTAATCGATATGGCTTTAACCCGTAATTTACACTTTGTCATGCCTATTGTGTATTCAACCGCAAAATTGATAAATTCGATTTATTGAATACAATATATACAAGCCTTAATTTACATTCCTGCTGGGGAAAATCTTAATTAAATTTTATCCGAACACCTTTTCTATTTTCAAAAATATTTGAATATTTATCTTATAGTTTTTTATTTATACTTAATCTTCTATCTAAAGAAATATATATTTAATACAATTTCCAAAAATGATTGCTACATACTATCTATCCTATATCCCTTAATAAAGAAGGTTGGGGGAAGTGGATTTGGTGTAAGACTTAGTACAAACAGCCAAAAAATAAAATGTTAAGTGATATGATAAAGATGGCTGAATTATTTGATACGTAAAATTTTCAAGTAAGGGAGAAGGTAGATGACTGAGGTTTTGAATTCACTTAAAAAAGTGGTGTTAGGATTTGTAGGAACTGTAAGTTTAGTCATTGGTATTATAGGGGTTATTCTCCCCTTTGTTCCTGGAACACCGTTTTTAATTTTGGCTGGTATTTGCTTTTGGGCTATGAACGCCTAAGGCTGTTTCTTCTTAACTTACATAAATACAACTATACACAAGCGGGTGATTTGTGACGAAAAAGGTTGATATCCGTCAACTGAAAACCAACAACCCCGCTTTCATAAAATTTATTTATTAATTTAAGAATAAAAAATATTTGTTTTTATCAAAACCGAAAGTCTATATTAGTGATGTTAAGAGATTCTGGGACAGAACAAGACTGTTAATCAGCCGATAAAATCTTTCCTAGTTGTGAGAGGAGTTGAGCTAGATATGAATAAGCCCCTATCAAATATAGAATATAGTATCGTTCACGCTACACCAGGGCGTATCCGCATTAGCGTTCCTCAACTAAAAAAAGATTTAGAATACGCAAAAAAACTCGAGCAGTTACTGAATTCGCTTGATTTTGTTGTTCGCGTGCGGTTGAATTCCCAAGCCTCTTCAATTGCGATCCGTTACGATGCCAATGCTATCTCAGATGGGGTTGTTCAGAATCAGATTGCTAGTTGTTTTAAGCAAGCAGTGTCAGTAGATCTTTACCAGCAAAATCAAAAATTTATTAAAGCTTCCAACAGACAACTAGAAAAAGTAGAAACTGAAGAACTAACTGGCAAGATAGGTGGTGAGGTTATAGGAGAGATTTTTGGAGGTGCGATCGGTCATTTATTGCTTGGCTCTATAGGAGAACGAATTGCTTCCGAGGTGATGTCAAGAGCGGGAGGATTCATTGGAGAGTCTGTTGGTAAGGAAATTGCTGATGTTGCGGGACTCATAAACCATTTAGAGTCCCAAGCAACTAAACAAGCAACTAAAAAGCCAATTCTGAAGTCATATCAGCAAAATCAGCCAGATAACGGTAACGTTCCGAGCAACCAACCACAAGTGACAACAGGTTTAACTGCATCTCAACTAGAAAAATTGTGGCAAATTTCAAGCAGCACGATTAATGCCGAAGCAAACAGAGGGGTTTTAGCTTTTCAAACCTGGAGTCAGGAAAAACATGGTATTCGATGGAGTTTTCGACTGTCCGAATCGGCTTCCTTAGAAGCTGAAAAGTTGTTTTTCCCGTGTGATTGAAATCTCGGATCGTCGATGTATACTGCTCAATTTTCTAAATCGCCAAATCTAGCATGAATTTCATCAACTCCTTGCTGCATTTCTGTAACAAGTCTGGGAGACCGAAAAGTCTTTTTTAAAAACCAACCACAAGTAATCATTATGTAGCATAAAAACAGATAAGGAAAGACACTGTAAGGTGCTTCAGGAACTGGGAACATTTTACTGCCGGGAATACCTACACTGCCCACAATAGGGATAATCATAAACGCGATCGCCAAAATCGAGAACACCATATCGATTGGACGAAGTATTTTCTTTTTGTGCAAGTAAACTGGAGCCGCTATTGAAATCAGAACATACACTGTTAAAAATCCGTAGCTGCACATAGCTCCCAAGTAACCCATGCTTTCAAACAAAGGCACTTTAAAGAAGGACATGACAGCAGGTACTAAAAATGTCACAAAGGAACACATAGTCACTGCTATGTGAGGTGTTTTGTTAGATGTGTGTGCCGATCCTAACTTAGAGTGAAACAGTCCGTGACGTGCCATAAGGAAGAATATCCTAGCTGCAGGATTAATACAGCCAAGGACGCAAGCAAAGAAGCTAAACAGAGCACCAAAACCAACCAGTACTCCTAAAAAACCAACTCCTGCTTGTTGAGAAAGAAAACTTAAAGGCTCTTCATTTTTGGTAATAGAGATACCAGTGTTACTAAAACCCAGCACTTCAACATAGGATGTGAAGGTAAAAAATATACCAGCCAGGATAGCGCTACTAATGACAGATCTGGGGATTGTTTTCAATGGATCTTTCGCTTCATCCCCCAAGCTCGTAGCACTTTCAAAACCAGAAAACGCGAACATCACCAGCACTAATCCCGTTGCTATATTACCGGGAGATACACCTTGTAGGGTTAATTGAGGTATGTGGATCGCGAAACCTGTTTTTGACCAAATGATGAGACACAAGATTGTTATCAGCAAAAGAGATAATCCTTCAATCCACAACATTGCTATTGCGGAAAGTTGGATATCTTTATAAGCTGCATACCAAGCAATTGCTGCACCCAAAGCCAATAGCGTAATACTAGAGGGATGAATACCCAACTGACCAATGAGCGATCCACTAAAGTTGGCAAAACCACATAAAGTTGACATCCCTGTAAATAAATACGCCAGCACTAAACTCCAACCACAAATGACGCCTGCTATCGGTCCAAGACCTTTCAAAATGTAGGAGTATAAGGAACCAGGTGAAGCCGAACGACTAGCGAATTGATTGATGTTGATACTAACAAATACCAATCCAACCAAGCCGATAAGAAAGCTCAACCAAGTTCCGTTCCCTGACAGCGCAACAATTAAGCCCAAATTTGAAGCAGGAATTGTGGTGGGTGCTATAACAGCAAAAGATTGAGCTAAAACTTCTCCAAAAGATAGACAGTTTGGTTTTAAGCCATGAGCGCTTTGAGGCGGTGAGATTCTGTTTGCCATTTTGTAAGTCTCAAATCTTTTAAACTGCTACACTCTCAACAACCTGGACACTGGAAGCAACAGAGGTTGTTACTAACTCATATTCGTGAAGAGAAGTATTATCTACATGAGTATGCAGCTGATTTTCTGCTTCAACCAAATCCGTAGCATCTACAGAGGTGCTGAGGGGAGTTAAACCACCAGGACCTAAAAGCGGGCGAAAGCCATTTAATTCAGCTAGGACTGCTGAACCATTGTTAATAATAATTGCCAGTACGGGATCGAGGGCAAAGAGTACACCAGCAACTGCTGCACTAATGTTGGGAACGGCTACAATTAGGGCATTTTGCCAAATAATATCCATCGTATACTTAGCAACTTTAATAGCATGAGTTAAGCCCCGCAAATCATCTTCCATCAACACGACATCGGCAGTTTCTCTGGCAATATCAGTTGCACCTGCAAAGGAAATGGAAACATCTGCGTAAGCCAGTGCTGCTGAATCATTAATGCCATCGCCGCAGAAAGCAACCGTTTTACCACTGTTGTGAATCGCTTTCACGACCTCAACTTTTCGTTCTGGAAAGGCTTCAGCGTAGACTTGGTTGCTATCTATGCCTAACTCGGATGCGATCGCTTTTGCCACTCTTGTCACATCACCGCTTAACATATAGGGGCTAATGCCTTGTTCGCGGAGTTCTTTAATGACATCTTTGCTTTCATAACGAGGTGGATCGCTATATAAGATGACGCCTAGCAGTTGCCCATTTCCTGCTACGTAAACCAAGGAATTGCTACCAGATTTGATATTTGGGTAGTGCCGATCTAGGTACTCTAGGCTAATGTTTTCTTGTGCCATTAAGCGATGACTGCCAACAAGGAGCTGCATACCATTGATGGTGGCACAGACACCCAGTCCGACTCGATAATTCCATTCCTCACACTCGTAAAGCTCCATGCTTTCTTCTTTAGCATGGCGGACAATTGCTTCAGCAACTGGGTGAGTCAATCCCTGTTCGGCGCTAGCTGCTAGAGCAAGTATTTCTCTTTCTGATGAGCCAGCATTAGTGAGTTTTACACCTGTTACCTGAGCGTGTCCTTGAGTGAGTGTGCCTGTTTTGTCAAAGACAACAGTGTCAACACGAGCCAGAATTTCAATAGCTCGACCGCTACGGATATAGACTCCATGACGAGCTGCGTAAGTGAGGGCTGAGAGAATTGCTGTTGGTACTGATACTCTAATACCAGTCCCTACGTCTAGAGTCAGCAAAGCGATCGCTCGATTCAAGTCTCCAGTCACTAAACCAACGCCTGTTCCTACCAAAAGAGTGGGTAATACAGCCTTATTTGCGATTGTTGCGGCGTAGTTTTCCACGCGAGTATCGTGTACGGGTGCAGACTGCATGAGCGATACAATCACACCAGCACGAGTGTTGTTACCCATGCGTTCTGCTAAAATGCACAGGTTTCCATTTACGAGTAAGGTTGAAGCAAAAACTTCATCACCTTCACAACGAGTTACGGGAACTGACTCTCCAGTGAGTTTGCATTGGTCTATCAGACCTGTTCCACGTATGATGTGACCGTCTACAGGAATCTGATCGCCGGGATAAACAATGACCCGATCTCCTTCTAAAATGTCTTTGACTGGGATTTGCACTTCTTGACTGTCACGTTCTACCAGAGCATACTTACCCAAACAATCGAGTAAATTCAAAGAAGCCCTTTCGGTACTGCGTGCGGTCATGTCTCGAATCACTTCACTCCCTTCGATCAGGCTCAACATGAATGCTGGAGCAAAGTAATTTCCCAGGTAAGTATGAAGACTAATTGTTAAAGCATCAAGAAAATCAATGTTGAGCTGGCGTTCTTTCTCAATATATTCTGCTGTTCGTTGGAAAACTGGAATAGCAGCAAAAAATATTGCTGCTGACACGAGTACACCAGGGAAGGGCAAGCCTATTAAAGCACCAAAACTCAGTACTAGACTCAGTACAGATGGTCCCAGTCTTTGCCAATAATCAATTTCTTGTTGGTTGTCTTTTTCTTGCTTTGAGTTACTGATAACATCCCAATCAAGCTCAATGCTCAAAGCTTGTTGGATCGTTTCAAATAGCCTTTGCTCTGCTTGTGCGAGCACGGTTGCATCTGCTTGATATTCGTACTCAACTGCTAGCGATCGAGCTAATGCATTGATACGTACATCAGCGATCCCCTCAATGGACTCAACAAGGTATTTGAGCTTGAGAGCATAGTCAGTATCTGTTGCCAGTCGAGGAATGTTTATCCTTATATGCCATTCATTTTTGTGAACAACCTCATAGCCCACTATTTGTGTTGTAGTTAATACAGAAAATTGAGTTTTTGACAAGATGTCATCATTTCTGGCTAAGTCAACGTTTTCTGAACTTTCTAAAACACTGACTTGCTCAACACATCTGAGAATTTTCTCCTGAATTAAACTACTGGCAACACCCCGATTTCTAAACTCTATCAAAATCGATCTAGCCGCAGGATTAATACGAACATCAGTGACAAAATGTAGTTTCTCAATGACCTGCTTGAGAGTTTGGCAATACTCTTGGTCATATGCAATTCTGGATGTTTCAATCCGCAAACGTTGCTCGTTCTTGTGAAGAATTCGATAACTCACTTGTTCGTTCCGAGTAGACTGAACTGTGTCTTTTTCTGTCGTTAACATTCCCAATTTTGCGTTAATTGTTCAATTCATTTTGACTCACATGGAGCAACTGACACATTACAGATGAGTTTACTTATCATCTGCATCAATTTCGATTAGGGATTTCCAACAAATAAATTATCCATCTTGTGGAAAGGGGTTCCCGTTGGTTCTCTATTGATGGAGCTCTAGAAGCCCGTACTACAAGAAATTTTAGGATATTTTTTTATTTGGAAGTCCCTTAGAAGAGCCTTACACCCCTTATTCTAAAACTGCAACTGAAACTTCATCAGTTTCAAATTATACCAACATTTGTTGCTTGGACATAAACTATTTCCAAACATCTATGCAGCAATAGTTACCGATAATTTCAGTGCCGAATTTGTATCGAACAGGCTATGTTACTCTGATACAATTTCTATGTTTTGGGGTTCTTCTTTTTCAGAAACAGTTTTTCTTTGTAAATGCTCTACCTTTGCGTCTGCTACCAAATCTCGAAACGACTCTTCTGCTTGAGCAAAGATGACTTGGGCATTTTCTACTGCCTCAAATCCCAATACTAGACCTTTCTTTGTTAATTCTCTTGTGGATTCTGTTATGGATTCAGTGAGTTTTTCTCCATCTTGTCCTAAAGCAGATCCCACTGAACTGATAACAGGTGCAATAACCACTGCACCAAGTCCAACTGCAATAGCAGTAAGAGGCTCAATTCCTAGTAGCAAAGCTTCCCATTCCATCTGTTTTTTAACCTTGTTGGGTAACGATTGGGTGTTAAAAACAATCAGCGTTTTCTTTCTCTGCAAACAGTTTCTTTGCTGATTTGCTTAACCCACTTTTATCATAATTTCTTCGATCGTATTTCTCTTTTATTATTTTTAATACATTTGTTTTTTTTATGAAGATATAAAATTTTATAACAAGATTTTTATAAGCGTGCGATCGCTGTGTTTTGCTTACTATTTGTATTAGTTGAAAAATCAATAAAACTACTCTTGGCAATAATTATTTGGAATTTTTATTGCCAAGGTAACATTTATTTTCTTAAAATTTTTTACGACTTTCTATATGTTCTAAAATATCCTGAAGAAATCTCTAAATTTTTATTGACAGCAGTACGAGCAGAAGCAGCTGTTGCCAATTTCATCATAGCAATACATATTCTATCCATAGGCAGATGCGCGAAAGCATTGAATGACTAATGTAAATTTGTCAAAAATCCAGGCAAAACTAACTATCCAATCAACTGTGGAAAAGATAGTCCGGTAATTACACCGTATTAACGTAAATTATAATCTTCCTTGTTACTTAATTAATATATTTTTGTAAATCAAAAAGTCATGGACTCATAAAGATTGGGTTAATTCAAAATCTCAAAACCCAAGCGTCACAAGTCGCGTGAATCTTCAAGGTACATTCTCCTAGCACATTTTTTTGTCATCGAATCTTAACAAAAAATTTGACGAGAGCGGAGGGCAATCAGCTAGTTGCTTAAACACTCACAAAAGCTCATAGTTCTTAACTTTCTTTAACAAGGAGCGAATATACTCTCGCAATATGTCGGTTTTTGTCCTTGAGGTTTGAGTACAGTATGCCTCAAAGATTTTTAGTTCTTGTTCTGGAATCCTGATAGATAGCTTTCTAACTTTATTCCATCGTCAGTCGTTATGCCTTACAATGTTCTCATGCTACTAGGATTTAAGACAGAACTCAAAATTAATTCAAGCCAACTTAGACTACTCGCCAAACACGTGGGGACGGCACGCCACGCTTGGAATTGGGGGCTTGCTCTCATCAAGCAAATCCTCGACCACAATCGTGTCAACCCTGAAAATAAAATCAAATTTCCATCGGCTATCGACCTGCACAAGTGGCTTGTAGCTTTGGTAAAACCGGAGAACCCTTGGTACTACGAAGTATCGAAGTGCGCTCCTCAATCGGCTTTGAGAAACCTTGCAACTGCGTTCAAGGACTTCTTTGACAAAAAGCGAGGATTTCCAAAGTTCAAGAAAAAGGGACAACACGATAGTTTTACCCTAGATGGGACAATTGTGCTTGAAAAGAAGCGTATCAAGGTTCCGGTCATTGGTTGGATACGCACTCATGAACGTCTGCCCTTTGGCATCAAGCCTAAGAGCGTAACGATTTCGCGTACTGCTAATAGATGGTTTATCTCTTTCAAGAACGAGACTGGAACCAAATCCACATTAAAAACCGTTGATGTTGTTGGTGTTGACTTGGGCGTAAAAAACCTCACCACCCTATCAACGGGCGAAACTTTTGAAGGAGCTAAATCTTATCGCAAAGCCGAGAAAAGACTTAAACGACTCCAAACAAATGTGAGTCGCAGAGTTAAAGGTTCTGCCAACCGAAAAAAGGCAGGAATGAAACTAGCTTCATTACACGCACGCATCGCCAATATTCGCAAAGATACATTACACAAACTCACGACTTATCTTGCCAAAAACCACGGCAAGATTGTGATTGAAGACCTCAATGTTAAGGGCATGATGGCTAACAGGAAGCTAGCGAAAGCTATCGGTGATATGGGGTTTTATGAGTTTCGCCGCCAGCTGGAATATAAATGCGGTTTGTACGGTGCTGAGTTGGTCGTCGTTGACCGATTTTATCCGAGTAGTAAAGCTTGTTCCAAGTGCGGCAACGTGAAAGACTTACTCAAATTGTCAGAACGAGTTTATAACTGTGATGCCTGCGGTTTTGAGATTGACCGCGATTTGAACGCGGCAATCAACCTATCGTTATACGCGGGTAGTTCGCCCGTGTCTGCCTGTGGACGGGGTGCTGCCGACAGTCCCGGTTGAAGCAGGAAATTTTTGTTAGCTTTTGTTAATAGAAATAGAACGGAGACGGCTTGAACTATTTGCCCACGGAACCACGAAAACGAGGGTGACGGGGCTCGAACCCGCAACATTCCGGCAGACAACCGGACGCTCTAGCCGTTGAGCTACACCCCCATTTTTGGTATCTGTACCTAATTTTTTAGGTACAGATGTTTGGTGAACTTTCCTATGGTCTATTTAGTTTTCAATGTCAGGAAAAAATATTGTGAGTGTTTACAAACTTAATTACAAAAATAACCGTCGCTCCAGATAGTGAATTTCTTGTATTTTATGGATATATTCAGGTGTTTTTACCTGACTCTGGTTAACGCAATGTACATCTAATTCAGGGTTATCGATGTGCGATGTTTTTTGATTTTTTTCCTCCTTTGGGGGAGGTTTAAGTTGTAGAATTAAGGCGATGTATAACATAACTATTTACTGGGTCTTTTTGGTTTAGAAGTTTTTGTCTTACCTTTAATTACATTAATACTACAAAACACTACATAAGGTGTCAAGGGGTTTGGGAAAAATTTTTTGAAATTCTTTGAAGGCTCTGCTGTACTTGGCTTTGTACTGAATAGTTAAGTAGGTCGATAAGAAGAAACTAACTGCTAAGGATCGTCCTTAGTTATTTGTCATTAGCCATTGGTAAGGGTTTCAGATACATTTACACTTTGTAACGTGAATCTGGTAGCTCAAAGCTTTTAGCTTCTGGGCAATAAGTTATGGCAAAGCAGCGATCGCTACTTTGTAATAAGATGTAGTATTGGGAGCGGCAAGGTATTAAAATTCTTGTGGGATAAGCAGGACAGCCAATCTCTCCTGTAAATGACGATTTCTTTGAATATCACTCGTCTTAAGAGGGGTAGATGGTGGGCAGTGCCCACCCTACAATGAGAACCAATGACCAATGACAAATGACAAATGACAAATGACAAATGACCAATGACCAA